>JAEZID010000519.1 GCA_023416195.1 Pseudomonadota bacterium
GTGCCGGCCGATGCCGCCCAGGCGGTGCTGAGCGCGGCGGCGGCGCGCAAGCTGGGCGTCGGTCCCGGCGGGCGCCTGACCGCCGTGGTGCCGCGCAGCAGCGGCGAGCGGCGGGAGGCCGCCTCCGTCACCCTGACCGTTCTGGACGTGCTGCCGGACTCCGCCTTCGCCCGCGAAGCGGTTCTGGTCCCCCTGCCCCTGCTGGTCGCGGCGGAGGATTTCCGCGACGGCTTCGCCGTTCCGGACCTCGGCTGGCCGGGCGAGCGCCCCGCACCGCCGCGCACGCTGTTCGCCAGCGTCCGCCTGTACGCCGCCGGGATCGACGCCGTGGCGCCGCTGGCCGCCGCGCTGACCGCCCGGGGGCTGGAGGTGCGCACCCGCGCCGCGGAGATCGAGCAGGTCCGCGCCATCGATCGGGTGCTGAGCTTCCTGTTCGCCATCATCGCCGGCATCGGCGCCACCGGCCTCGTGCTGTCGCTGGCCGCCAGCCTGTGGGCCAACGTGGACCGCAAGCAGAAGGACTTGGCCCTGCTGCGGCTGGTCGGCTTCACCACGGCGCCGCTGGTCGCCTTCCCCGCCGCGCAGGCCGCGCTGACCGCGCTGTTCGGCTGCGCCCTGTCCGGCGCCGCCTACGCCGCCGTCGCCGCCGCGCTGAACCGCGTGCTGGCGGAAAACCCCACGCGGGACGAAGTCGTCTGCCGCCTGACGCCGGAAGCGGCCGGGGCGGCGGTTCTGCTCACCCTGCTGTTCGCCCTTCTCGCATCCAGTCTCGGAGGTGTCCGTGCATCGCGCATCGAACCGTCGCAGTGTCTGCGGGATGTTTAGCCGCGCGCTGGCCGGCGCCGCCCTTCTCGCGGCTCTCGCCGCCCCGGCCGGAGCGGCGGAAGCCCCAGCCCCCTCGCCGGCTCCCTGGGCGGAAAATCTGTGGAATCCGAAGCCGGACAAGGAGGACGTGATCCTGCCCATGCCCTGTGGCGGCGCCATGGCCTTCCGCCGGGTGGAGGTGCCCTCGGACGGGCCGCTCGGCGACTACAAGGTGACGCTGGGCGGCACCGACGAGGCGTCGGCCTATGCGGAGAACAAGCGCGCCGACTTCATCGCCGGCAGCTTCGGCGCCGGCAAGGGCGGGCGCTATTACCTGATCGGCAAGTACGAGGTCAGCGAGCTGCAATTCCAGGCGCTGTCCGGAACCTGCCCGCAGCCCACCATGCGGCTGCGCCTGCCCAAGGTGAACGTCACCTGGTTCGAGGCGGTGGGCTTCGCCGACGCCTACAGCATCTGGGCGCGCGCCAACGCCGCCGACAGGCTGCCGCGCGAGGAGCAGGAGGCCGGCTTCCTGCGCCTGCCGACCGAGGCGGAGTGGGAATTCGCGGCGCGCGGCGGCACCAAGGTCACGCCGACCGAGTTCGAGGACCGCGTCTTCCCGACGCCGGAGGGCATGGCCCGCTACGTCTGGTTCCAGGGCAGCCAGTCGGCCAACGGCAAGCTGCAACTGACCGGGCTGCTGCTGCCCAATCCGCTCGGCCTGCACGACACGCTGGGCAACGCCGACGAGATGGTGTGGGAGCCGTTCCGCCTGAACCGCGTCACCCGCCCGCACGGGCAGGCCGGCGGCTTCGTCGTGCGCGGCGGCAACCTGTTCACGTCGGAAGCCGACATGCGCACCAGCTACCGACAGGAGCAGCCCTTCTACGACGCGCAAGGCGCCCGCCGCAGCGGCTCCACCGGCTTCCGTCTGGTGGTCGCCGCGCCGGTGGTGACCAGCCCGGCCCGGCTGAAAGGCATTCAGAACGCCTGGAGCACGCTGGGCACCACGGCCGAAAACCTCAGCGGCCCGGCCCTGACCGATCCGGTGGAGGAACTGAACGTCATCGTCAAGGCGACCGAGGACGAGAACGTCAAGCGCCGCCTGCAAAACCTGCAAACCACCATCAAGGGCAACATCGCCGCCCGCGACGAGCAGCGCGACCGCGCCGCCCGCGTGCTGCTGCGGCTGGGCGCCTTCCTCGGCAACAAGCTGGCCGACGACGCGCGCTCCATCGACCAGCTGGCCGCGGTTTACGAGGCCCGCGTCAAATCGTCCTCCGCCCAGGACGCGCTGGCCCAGCGCTACAAGGGCCAGCTTGACGTTGAACGCGGTATCCTGGATGGAAATCTTAAATATTATGCGGATACCGTTCTACGCGCGGCGGACGATTACCATGCCGACGTGCTCGCCCGACAGAACGAGGTGCTGGCGTTGGAACTGAAGAACAGCGGGCTCACCGACCTCGTCCGCACGGCCGGGGTCTTCCTCGGGCACACGCAGGCCTACCGGGCCGCGCGCAAGCCCGAGCGCGACCAGTGGCTGGAGCAACTGAAGAAGAATCGCTGACGGAGCGGACCCAGGATGCTGACGAACCGGACCACCTTTCGAAACACCGCTGCGGCCTTGGCCGTGGTCATGACGCTGAGCGCCTGCGCGACCCAGCGCGACACCACGACCATGACGCCCGCCGAAAAGCGCCTGTACGAACAATCGCAGGACTTCAACCAGACGATGACGGAAGGCGCGGTGGCCGGCGTTCTGGTCGGCGCGCTGCTGGGCGCCGCCATCGGCGGCCGGCGCGGCGCGGCCATCGGAGCGGGTGCCGGACTCGCCGCTGGTCTCGGCGCCGGCTACATGGTCGCCAAGCAGAAGGAAACCTACGCGAACGAGGAGTCCCGCCTCGACAGCATGGTCGCCGACGTGCGGAACGACAACGCGAAGCTCCAGCAGCTGACCGCCTCGGCGCGCGATGTGATCGCCCAGGACCGCGACCGCATCGCGCTCGTCCAGCGGGAACTCGCCGCCGGCCGCATGAAAGCCGACGAAGCCGGCCGCCGTCTGGCCGCTGTCGATCAGAACGTCGCGCACCTTCAGAAGACCATCGAGAACCTGAAGAAGAAGGTGACCGAGTACCGCGAGGCGTCCAACCAGACCCGCGTGGAGAAGCGCATGAACACCTCGTCGATGGACGCGGAGATCGCGCAGCTGGAAGGCCAGGTCTCGACCCTGGAGAATGAGTTGAACCAGCTGGTGGCGCGCCGGTCCGTCACCCGCGTCGGCTGATCGCGGAGGCACGCCCATGGAACGCACCATGACGCGCACCCTTCTCGCCGCCGCCCTCCTCCTGCCGCTCTCCGCCTGCGTGACCGACGATCCGACCAAGGGCGGCTTCTTCGGCGGGGTCGGCGGCCTGTCCAGCGGCACCTACTCCAAGCGCATCGACGAGCGCAAGACGGAGCTGGAGAACCAGCAAGACCAGCGCATCGCCAACCAGCGGGCCCTGGACCGCGCCCAGCAGGAACAGTCCGCCGTCGCCGACCAGCGCCGCGCGTCGGAAGCGAAGCTGCAAACCCTGCAGAACGACCTTGCCGGGTTGCGCCGCCGGCTGGCGGTGGCGCAGGGTCGGGAAAGCGCATCCAAGGCGAAGCTCGCCAGCCTGTCGCTGGAGGCCGAACAGCTGGAGCGCGACACGAAGCTGGCCCAGGCCGACGGCTTCGCCACGCCGGAGGAGCGCGCCCAGCGGCTGGAACAGCTCCGCCGCTCGAAGGAGGAGCTTGAGCGTCAGGTCCAGTTCGCGCTCAAGCGCTGAACCGGATCACTCGCCGCATCTGGTGTCGGTCACCGCGAGACCGACACCGTGCGCGGCGGCGTAGCCGGCGAGATCCGCGCCGGCCAGCGCGTAGGCGGCCTTGCTGCTTTCCGTCGCGTTCACGGTCAGGAAGGTGTTGATCCCGACCACCCGGCCGCAGCGGTCCACCAGCGGACCGCCGCTGTTGCCCGACGAGATTTGCGCGGTGTGGGCGATGGTGGCGAAGCCTTGGTCGCGGTTCTGGATCGCCATGACCTCGCCCCGGCTGAGCGCCAGATCGGGAATCGCCGCGAGGTCGCCCTTGATCAAAGCCTGAAAGCGGCTGTCGTTGCTGAGCAGCAGCCCCGGAAAGCCGGCGGCGACCACCTCCTCCAGCGGAGCGACCGACCGCGCGATGGCCAGGGTCTGCCGCCCGGCGACGCCCTGCTGAAGCTTCAGGATCGCGTAGTCGCGGCCGTTGCTGTCCTTCGGAACGGTCGGCGTGATGGCGGCGACGCGCGCCAGCAGCGGCTCGCCCACCCCCTTGCCGACCAGGATGACTTCGCCGTTCTCGGCCTTTTCGACCACATGACGGTTGGTGATGACCGTGTCCGGCGTGACAAAGAAGCCCGACCCCGTCATCGGCGGGGCCAGCACCAGAACCGTGGTGGCCTCCAGCCGCCGCACCAGCTGGTCGCGCGTCAGAAGCGCGGGCGGCGCGGAGGACGCTTGCACGACGGGGAGCACGGGCGGAAGGGCCGCAGGCGGGGTTGCCGAAGCGCGGTCCGGATGTCCCGGTGCCGGCGCGCAAACGTCGCCCTCCACCTGGGCCCGCAGTTCGTCGATCCGCTGCTGAAGGGAGCGGTTCCGTTCCACCCGTTCATGCAGCTGCTGCTCGACCACCGGGCTGTCCGATGGGCGATCGCACCCGCCCAGCATCCCCACCAGGACCGACAGCGCCAAACCGAGAGCAACGGAGGTTCGCTGCATTCACCGCTCCAACACGCGCCGTTTCGTTCATTCACAAGCCGGCATTCTCCATTTTGGTGTACCACGTTCACAGGCATGCACGACAGACAAACGTCCGGGGGCGCCCCTGGATGGTGCCGTTGCGCCCCATTATACCTTAATTTTATTGTTATTAATAATCATTGGTCAAAAATTTTTAGGGGAATATCTTCGCGCATTCGCCGGCACATTGTTTTATTGATGAGGAAACAACACCCAGGGGAGAAATCCATGTTCGCCTCGCACATTCCTCCCAGTCGACCGGGCGCCCAGACCGAGGCCGAGCGCGTGTTGCTGCGCCGTCCGGACGACGCGCCGCCCGCTCCGGTGCGCGCCACGGCCATGGTGTTCGAGGATCCGGCCTCCCGCGCGCTGCTGCGCCGGATGGAGCAGTTGGCCCCGACCGACACCGATGTGCTGATCGTCGGCGAGACCGGCACCGGCAAGGAGCTGGTCGCCCGCCATCTGCACGACCACAGCCGGCGGCGCCACCGGCCCTTCGTCGCCGTCAACTGCGGCGCCATCGCCGAGACGCTGGTGGAAAGCGAACTGTTCGGGCACGAGAAAGGCGCCTTCACCGGCGCGCTGACCGCCAAGGCCGGCTGGTTCGAGGCGGCGGACGGCGGCACCCTGTTCCTGGACGAGATCGGCGACCTGCCGCCGGCGCTTCAGGTCAAGCTGCTGCGCGTGTTGCAGGAACGCGAGGTGGTGCGCGTCGGATCACGCCGTCCCATCCCCGTGGACGTGCGCGTCATCACCGCCACCAACGTGCTGCTGGAAGAGGCGGTGCGCACCGGCCGCTTCCGCCAGGATCTCTATTACCGCATCAAGGTCGGCAGCCTGCTGTTGCCGCCCCTGCGGGAACGGCCCGGCGACGTGCTGCCCTTGGTCGATCACTTCCTGACGCTGTACGGCGCCCGCACCGGCCGCCGCGCCGCCCGTCTGGCGCCGGACGCCGTACAGGCGCTGCTCGACCACGGCTGGCCGGGCAACATCCGGGAACTGGAGAACGTCGTTCACAACGCGCTGGTCACCGCAGCCAGCGACGTGCTGACCCGCGCCGACTTCCAACTGGCCCTGCCGACGAACGCCGAAACGGCGCAGCCCTGCGTCGCCGAAACACTGCGGGGGTCCTTCAACGCGCTGTTCGAGTTGGACGTGCCCGACCTGTTCGAACGCGTGAACAACGCGCTGATCCGCTCCGCCTACGGCTATTGCGACGGCAATCAGGTGCAGACGGCGAAGATGCTGGGAATCAGCCGCAACGTCCTGCGCGGTCACCTCGCCCGCCTGGGTGTGATTCCACCGCGCAGCCGGGACTGACTGAATTCACGCGCTCGCCGGGCACAACTGTTGCCCTGGCAACAGCCCGGCAGCAATCGCTGCTCCAGGAGCACCACCAAACCCCATTTTCGTCACTGAATACGGCCGCATTTCCTCTGGCACGCCATGTGCAATTTTTCCCGCAACGAGACAAACCACATCTTGGAACGCGGGATTTTCGCATGACCCTGACGAGCTTCCTCAAACCCCTGCTGGCCGTTGCCGTGGCCCTGGGCATCGCCGCGACGGCGACATCCGCGACGGCGGCCGATCCGGCCAAGCAGTTGCGCATCGGCTTCCAGCGCAGCGGGCCGCTGCTGGTGCTCAAGCAGTGGAAGGCGCTGGAGAAGGCGCTGGAGCCGCAGGGCTATTCGGTGACCTGGGTGGAATTCACCGCCGGCCCGCCGCTGCTGGAGGCGCTGAACGCCGGCAGCATCGATTTCGGCACCACCGGCGACACGCCGCCGCTGTTCGCCCAGGCCGCCGGAGCCGACCTCGTCTATGTCGGGGCGCTGACCAACCCCGGCACCACATCCGCCGTGCTGGTGCAGAAGGACGGCCCGATCAAGACCATCGCCGACCTGAAGGGCAAGCGCGTCGCCTTCGTGCGCGGGTCCAACGCCAACAACATCATCATCCGCGTGCTGGAAAAGGGCGGGCTGACCTTCAAGGACATCCAGCCCGTCCCGCTCAGCCCGGCCGACGCCCGCGCCGCCTTCGAGCGCGGCTCCGTCGATGCCTGGACGATCTGGGATCCGTACTACGCCCTGGCCGAGCGCAGCGACAAGGTGCGCGTGCTGACCAACGCCGCCGGCATCGTGGACAGCTATTCCTTCTATCTGGCGCGCCGCGCCTTCGCGAACCAGAACCCGCAGGTGATTTCCGCCATCATCGGCGAGGTCGCCCGCGTCAGCGAATGGGGCGCCGCCAACCCCGCCGACTACGCCCAGGTTCTGGCGGCGGAAAACGGCCTGCCCTTGGACGTGCAGACCGTGGCGGCCAAGCGCGAAGGGCGCCGCATCGCCTACATCGACGACGCCATCGTCGCCAAGCAGCAGCGTATCGCCGACGACTTCCACAAGCTGGGCCTGATCCCCAGGGCGATCACCATCCGCGACATCATCTGGACGCCCCCGGCGGCCCCGAAGTCCTGACACTCGACGCCCGATTCCCGTCCGTATTCCCTGCCACGGAGCCGATTCCATGACCGCGACCGACAAGCCTCTCGATTTCCTGTGGTTCCTACCGACCAGCGGCGACGGCCCCTACCTCGGTTCCGAGGTCGGCCACCGCCCGGTGACCAACGAATATCTGGCGGAGATCGCCCGCGCCGCCGACCGGCTGGGCTATTTCGGCGTGCTGGTGCCGACCGGGCAGGCGATGGAGGAACCGTGGATCACCGCCGCCGCGATCATCCCGCAGACCGAGCGGCTGAAGTTCCTGCTGGCGCTGCGCCCCGGCGTGTTCAGCCCGGCACTGGCGGCGCGGCAGGCGGCGACGCTCGACCGTCTCAGCCACGGGCGCGTGCTGTTCAACGTGGTGGCCGGCGGCGCGCCGAAGGAGCTGGCCGGCGACGGCGTCTTCCTGGATCATGACGAGCGTTACGTCCACGCCGCCGAATTCCTGACGATCTGGCGCGGCCTGCTGGCCGGCGAGACGGTGGATTTCGAGGGCAAGCACCTGAAGACCGAGGGCGGCAAGCTGCTGTTCCCGCCGGTGCAGCGCCCGCACCCGCCGCTCTATTTCGGCGGTTCCTCGCCCGCCGCGCACCAGCTGGCCGCCGAGCAGCACGACGCCTACCTGACCTGGGCCGAGCCGCTGGAGCAGGTTCGCGAGAAGATCGAGGACGTGAAGGCCCGCGCCGCCAAGCTGGGCCGCACGCTGCGCTACGGCCTGCGCGTCCACCTCATCGTCCGCGAGACGGAAGACGAGGCCTGGGCGGCGGCCGACCGCCTGATCAGCAACCTGTCGGACGAGACCATCGCCGCCGCGCAGAAGCGCTTCGCCGAGGAGTCCGACGCGGTCGGCCAGCGCCGCATGGCGTCGCTGCACGGCGGCCGGCGCGACCGGCTGGAGGTCGCCCCGAACCTGTGGGCCGGCGTTGGGCTGGTGCGCGGCGGCGCCGGCACGGCGCTGGTCGGCAACCCGAAGACGGTGGCGGCGCGCATCCGCGAGTATCAGGAACTGGGCATCGACACCATCGTCGCCTCCGGCTACCCGCATCTGGAGGAGTCCTACCGCGTGGCCGAGCTGCTGTTCCCCGAACTGAACATCAGCACCGCGCCCAAGCGCAAGCAGCCGCCCCCGGCCCTGACCCGCACCGAAACGCGCGTCGGCCTGGAAGGCTTCCCACTGGCCTCGGCGTCCTGAGGGAGGGCTTAGGCCATGAGGAACGGCTTGCGGGGGCTTCAGCCCTGGATCCTGCCGGCGCTGCTGATCGCGGCGTGGCAATTCGCGGTGCAGGGCGGGCTGCTGTCGAGCCGGGTCCTCCCGGCGCCGACCGAGGTGTTCGCCGCGGGGTGGCGCCTCGCCGCCTCGGGCGAACTGGCGGAGCACATCGGCGTCAGCTTCCTGCGGGCGGCGACGGGCTTCGCCATCGGCGGCGGCATCGGCTTCGCGCTGGGGCTGTTCAACGGCCTGTCCGACACCGCCGAGCGGCTGCTCGACAGTTCGCTCCAGATGATCCGCAACGTGCCGCATCTGGCGCTGATCCCGCTGGTCATCCTGTGGTTCGGCATCGACGAGGAAGCCAAGCTGTTCCTCGTGTCGCTCGGCGTCTTCTTCCCGATCTACCTCAACACCTTCCACGGCATCCGCAACGTGGATTTCCAGCTGGTGGAGATGGGACGCAGCTACGGCATGTCGCGCACGGCGCTGTTCACTCAGGTGATCCTGCCGGGCGCCCTGCCCTCGGTCCTGGTGGGCGTGCGCTACGCGCTGGGCATCATGTGGTTGACCCTGATCGTGGCGGAGACCATCGCCGCGACCTCCGGCATCGGCTACCTCGCCATGAACGCGCGGGAGTTCATGCTGGTCGACGTCGTGGTGTTCAGCATCATCGTCTACGCGCTGCTGGGCAAGCTGGCGGACAGTTCCGCCCGCTTTCTCGAACGGCTGTGCCTGCAATGGCACCCGGCCTTCCAGCGTTCCTGATTTCCCTGGAGACCCCATGACCGTTGACGCCTTGGATCCCGGCTTCGCCCGAACCGCTCCCACCGGCACGATCGACGGCACGACCGACGGCACCGGCGACGCGGCCGTCCCGGTCGGCGGCCTGCCGGTCCGCATCGCCGGCCTGCGCAAAAGCTTCGGCGGCAAGGAGGTGCTGCGCGGCATCGACCTGACCATCGGGGCCGGACAGTTCGTCGCCGTCGTCGGGCGCAGCGGCTGCGGCAAGAGCACGCTGCTGCGCCTGCTCGCCGGCCTCGACACGCCGACCTCCGGCGGCATCACGCTGGGCGGCGAGCCGCTGACCGGGCTGAATCGGGACGCCCGCATCATGTTCCAGGAAGCGCGCCTGCTGCCCTGGCGCCGGGTGCTGGCCAACGTCGGGGTGGGGCTGGGCGGCAACTGGAAGGCCCAGGCCACCGCCGCTCTGAAGGCCGTGGGGCTGGAGGACCGCGCGAAGGAATGGCCGTCCGTGCTGTCCGGCGGGCAGCGCCAGCGCGTCGCCCTGGCCCGCGCCCTGGTGCGCCGGCCGCGCCTGCTGATGCTGGACGAGCCGCTGGGGGCGCTCGACGCGCTGACCCGCATCGCGATGCAGCATCTGATCGAACGCGTGTGGCTCGCCCAGGGTTTCACCGCCGTGCTGGTCACCCACGACGTGTCGGAAGCGGTGGCCCTGGCCGACCGCGTCGTGATGATCGAGGAGGGGGAGGTGGCCCTCGACTTCACCGTGGATCAGCCGCGCCCGCGCCCGCGCGGCAACCCTGAGCTTGCGGCACTGGAAGGGCGGATCCTCAACACCCTGTTCAAGGATTACGAATTGTCCGGAAGCGGCATCTGATGCGGTTTCCGGGCGGCGCTTACATCACCGCCAGCAGCAGAAACGGCAGCCCGAGCACCGCCAGCGCCGTCGAGCCGAGCACCGTGCCCGCCACCTCCTCCGGCGCGTTGCCGTAGCGCAAGGCCCAGAGGTAGTTGAACACCGCGACGGGCATGGCGCTTTCCAGCAGCACCACGCCGCGCATCACCCCGTCCAACTGCATCGCCTCCACCACCGCCAGCCCGGCGCCCAGCCCCAGGCCGAGGCGCAGCGCCGACATGCTCATCGCCCGCGCCATGCCCCGGATGCGCAGGCCGGACAGCGCCACGCCCAGCGAGAACAGCATCAGCGGCACGGCGCAGTTGCCGAGCAGCGTCGTCGTGTTGGTCAGCCACGGCGGCAGCGCCACCCCGGCCCACAGCACCAGCGGCGCCAGGGCCACGGCGTGGACCACCGGCGTGCGCACGACCTGCCGGAAATCCAGCTTTCCCGCCGCGATGGCCGGACCAAGGGTGAATTGCAACACCGCCAGCACCGCGAAGAACAGCACCGCCAGCCCCAGCCCCGCCTGACCGAAGGCGAACATGCACACGGGGATCCCGAGGTTCCCCGCGTTGGGGAAGCTGAGCGCCGGCAGATACACCCGCAGGGGCAGACGGCAGACCAGCAGGATCGCCGCCCCCACCGCCCCGGCCAGCGCCATGCAGGCGAGGGAGGCCAGCGCCATGGTCAGCAGTTCGTCCCCGCCCAGCGTCAGCCGCACCAGCGAGGAAAAAACCAGACACGGGGTCGAGACGTTGACCGCGAAGGTGGTGATGAAGGCGCTGTCGTAGGGCAGATCGGCGCGCTTCCATCCGAAGCCGATGGCCGCGATCAGGAACACCGGCACCACCACGGCGGCGATGTCGGACAGGGGCGTCAGCAGGTCCATGGGCTAACAGGCATCCCCAACCGTGGCCCCGGCCGTGGCGAACCTCAT
>JAEZID010000134.1 GCA_023416195.1 Pseudomonadota bacterium
AGGCCCCCGTGATCGAGGACCATCTCGTCGCGCCAATCGAGCAACATGCCGGTCCTCCTCCGAAATGGTCCTGCCCCAACCATGCTTGTAGCGGAGGTATTCTCACCCGAATTGCGTTCGAGTTCAATCAATCCGTTCAACAAACATTACCCGGAGGGACGATGGCGGCCGAAGGGGGCAGCCTTGCGGGCCCGTCACCCCTGCAAAAGGATGGCGGACAGGCCGCGGCCGTAATCCTTCTCGCCGCGCAGGCAGGATCGGCGGTAGCTGAAGAAGCGGTCCTCCTCGGCCAGCGTGTCGTTGGGGCAGCGCTGGACCACCTCTACACCCGCGCTGCCGAGGCGCCGGGTGACGTAGCCGGGCAGGTCGAACAGGAAATGCCCCTCCTTGCGCGACGGCGCGAAGAAGTCGCGGTTTTCCGGCGATTCCTCCAGGAAGGGGGCGGGGAACTCCGGCCCGACCTCGTAGGAGCGCTGGGCGATGCAGGGGCCGATGGCGGCGACGATGCGCGACGGCTTGGCGCCGAGCGCCGCCATCGCCTTGACGGTGGCTTCCAGAACGCCACCCTTGGCCCCCTTCCAACCGGCGTGGGCGGCGCCGATCACCTTCGCCTTGGCGTCGGCGAACAGCACGGGCGCGCAGTCGGCGGTCAGGATGCCCAGCGCGATGCCCGGCACCCTGGTGACCATGGCGTCGGCCTGGGGAGCCTTGTCCTGGGTCCAGGGCTCGGTCACCGTGACGCAGGTCGGGCTGTGCACCTGATAGCAGCTGATGAGCCGTTCCGGCGGCAGGTCGAGCCGGGCGGCGGCGCGCGCCCGGTTTTCCGCGACGGCGGCCGGGGCATCGCCCGACCCGAAGCCGACGTTCAGCGAGGCGTACAGCCCCGTGGACACCCCGCCCGCCCGCGTGAAGAAGGCGTGGCGGATGTGGGTGATGTCGTTCAGCGCACCAAGCGTGATCACAACCCTATCCCTTTAATGACCCTGTCTCTTTTTATGGGGCCTCGAAGCCGGCCGGCGCCCCCAGGCCGGGGGAGGTCAGCGCGAGGACCTTGAACAGGGTGCCCATTTGATCGGGTGCGATCAAGCGGTTGAGCGCGGAGTCGATGTCGGCGGCCTGCTTCCGCGTGGCGGTGCGCTTCAGCGCGTCGGCGCGCGGGCCGATGCCGAGGCTGGTCAGCCACGCGCCCTGGTCCACAGGACCGAAGGCGTCGGCGCCGCCCTCCCGCGCGGCGGCGGCGATGGAGGCGAAGTCCACATGGGCGGTCAGGTCGGCCTCGCCGGGCGAGTCGAGCACCGGGGCGAAGGCGTGCTTGCGCAGCGCCTGAAGCGTGTCGCCGACGGCGGGGCCATGGGGGTAGCCGTAGTCGATGAGGACGGCGGCGCCGGGGGCGGCGGCGATGCGCTGGCCGATCAGGCGGGCGACGGATCGGGAGGCGGGGGAGACCTCGACCACGCTGCCCTCCGGCGCGTCGCGGAGCGAATCGGGGACGAGGCGCGACCCGGAACTGCCGAAGGCTTCCAGCACGAAGCGGAAGCGGGGGGCGTCGGGGGGCGAGTCGGGATCGACGTCGATCAGCCGCTCGAACCAGCCGTGGTTGGTCTTCTGGATCTGGCGGATGGGAAGGGCGTCGAAGAACTCGTTGGCGATCAGGAGGGTGGGGCCGTCCGGCACGTCCTCCAGCCGGTCGTGCCACGTCACCGGGGTGGCGCCCAGGGTGGCGCCCAAAGTGGTGTGTTGGCGGGCGCGCAGCGTCGGGCTGGTCTCGACAAGGTGGACCTGCGCGGCGTCGCGGAAGGCGGGGACGAGCGCGGCGGCGCGCAGCGCGTCCTGCATCAGCGTGCCGCGGCCGGGGCCGAGTTCCACGAGGTGGAAGGGCGCGGGGCCGCCGAGCCGCGCCCAGGCATCGACGCACCACAGCCCCACCAGCTCGCCGAACATCTGGCTGATTTCCGGCGCGGTGGTGAAGTCGCCGGCCACCCCGAACGGGTCCTGGCGCATGTAGTAGCCGAAGCGGGGGTGCCCCAGCGCCTCGCCCATGAAGGCGGCGACGGACAGCGGGCCGTCCAGCAGGATCCGGGCGGCGAGATGGTGGGCGAGGGTGTCCGCGTCCTGGCTCATGCCGCGACCGTCCGGCGGGCGCGGGCGACCAGCCACAGGCCGAACAGGACCATCGGCAGCGACAGCAGCTGCCCCATGGTGGCCCCGGCGAACAGGAAGCCGAGCTGCGGGTCGGGCTCGCGGAAGAACTCCACGACGATGCGCGACAGGCCGTAGCCGATGAAGAAGAGGCCGGCGACCGTGCCCGGCCGCTCGCGCACGGCGGGGAGGCGCACGGCGATGGCGAGCACGACGAACAGCAAGGCGCCCTCCAGAGCGGCTTCGTAGAGCTGGCTCGGGTGGCGGGGCAGCTGCGTCGGGTCGCGCGGGAAGACCACCGCCCACGGCACGTCGGGCGCCGCCCGGCCGTACAGCTCGCCGTTGATGAAGTTGGCGATGCGGCCGAAGAACAGCCCGATGGGCGCGGCGGCGGCGATCAGGTCGCCGAATGCGAAGGGCGAGATGCCCCGTCGCAGGGAAAACAGCAGGATCGCCATGATGACGCCGAGCAGGCCGCCGTGGAACGACATGCCGCCGTGCCAGACCATCAGCGCGTCCAGCGGGTTCTGCAGATAGTAGGGCAGGTTGTAGAACAGCACGTAGCCGATGCGCCCGCCCAGGATCACGCCGATGACCGCCCAGGTCAGGAAGTCGTCGAAATCCTCCGCCGAGGGGCGGCCGGGGTTGCTGCGCGCCAGATGCAGGCAGTAGCGCCAGCCCAGCACGAAGCCGGCCAGATAGGCCAGCGCGTACCAGCGGATGACGATCGGCCCCAGTTCGAAGGCGACCGGGTCGAGGGCGGGGAAGGCTAGGGCGAGCATGGGGGCTCCCGGCGCTTATTTTTGGGTGTTGTTAGCGGTACGGGTCGGGCTGGGTGAGGAAGTCCTGGACGTAGCGGCGCACACCCTCCTCCAGCGTCGTGAAGGGCTGGGTGAAGCCGGCGGCGCGCAGGCGTTCCGTTTTGGCCTCGGTGAAATACTGGTACTTGCCGCGCAGATGCTCCGGCATGTCGAAATACTCGATGCGCGGGTCCTGGTTCAGGGCGGCGAAGGTGGCGAGCGCCAGGTCCTTGAAGCTGCGCGCCTGCCCGGTGCCGACGTTGAACAGGCCGTTGACCTCCGGACTGTCGAGCAGCCACAGCATCACGGCGATGCAGTCGTCCACATGGATGAAGTCGCGCCGCTGCCCGCCGTCCTCGAACTCCGGGCGATGCGACTTGAACAGGCGCGCCGGCTCGCCGGCCTGGAGCTT
>JAEZID010000137.1 GCA_023416195.1 Pseudomonadota bacterium
ACCTGGCTGTGGGCGTTCTGGCCGGTGGTGGCGTCCAGCGTCAGGAGCGTGGTGTGCGGCGCCGTCTCGTCGATCTTCTTGATGACGCGGACGATCTTGCGCAGTTCCTCCATCAGGCCGGTCATGTTCTGGAGGCGGCCGGCGGTGTCGATCAGCAGCACGTCCACGCCCTCGCGCCGCGCCTGCTCCAGCGCGTCGTAGGCGAGGCCGGCGGCGTCGGCGCCGGTGTCGCGGGCGACCACCGGGCAGCCGGTGCGCTCGCCCCAGATCTTCAGCTGGCTGACGGCGGCGGCGCGGAAGGTGTCGCCGGCGGCCAGCATCACCGTCTTGCCCTCGGCGCGGAACTGGCGGGCCAGCTTGCCGATGGTCGTGGTCTTGCCGGTGCCGTTGACGCCGACCACCAGAATGACGTGAGGCTTCAGGGCCGGATTGATCTCCAGCGGCTTGGCGACCGGGCCGACGATCTTGGCGACCTCGGCGGCGAGCGTGGCCTTGACCTCTTCCGGCGAGACCTCCTTGCCGAAGCGGGTGCGCGCCAGCTCCGCCGTCACCTTGGCCGCCGTGGTCGGGCCAAGGTCGGCGGTGATCAGCAACTCCTCCAGCTCCTCCAGCGCCTCGTCATCCAGCTTGCGCTTGGTGAAGATGCCGGTGATGCCCTCGGTCAGCTTGGACGAGGACTTCGACAGCCCTTCCTTCAGCCGGGCGAACCAGCCCTTCTTGGGCTTCTCCTCCTCGGCGGCCAGCGCCGCCACGGGGGCCGGCGGGGCCTCCTCGGTCAGGTCGAGCGCCTCCGGCTCCCCGACGATCTCGGGAGCGGCCTCCTCGGCGACGGCCTCGGGCCGGTCCTCGCGCACTTCCGGGTGGTCCGGCGGAGCGATGGGCGGCGGGGCCGGCGTCTCGACGGCGGGCGGCGGCGGCAGGTCGGGCGCCAGCGTGGGTTCGGGCTCAGGCTCGGGCTGCGGCTCGGGCGTGGCCGTTTCGACCGGCGCCTCGACCGGAGTCTCAGCCGGCTTCTGCTCGTCCTTGCGGGCTTCCTCTTCGGGCTTCTTGCGGCCGAACCAACGCAGGATCATGGGGTGTCCGATAGGTTTAGAGGGGGGAACCGGTCAGCTTGCCGTCCACGACGCCGGTCACGACCGCGCGCAGGACGGAGCCGGGGGGCTGGGGCGCGCCCAAGCGGATTTCGGCGAAATGCTCGGTGCGGCCAAGGTCGTCCTTCTCGATCAGGACCGACACCTCGCGCCCGACCAGCGACGCCAGCGTGCGCGCCTCGGCCTCCGCACCCAGCGCGCGCAGCCGGGCCGCGCGCTCCTTGCGGGCGGCGCCGTCCACCTGCGGCATCTTCGCGGCCGGCGTGCCGGGACGCGGGCTGTAGGGGAAGACGTGCAGCCAGGTCAGGCCGCAGTCCTCGACCATCCGCAGGGTGTTCTCGAACATCTCCTCGGTCTCGGTCGGGAAGCCGGCGATGAAGTCGGCGCCGAACACGATGTCGGGGCGAAGCTTGCGCACCCGCTCGCAGAAGGCCACGGCGTCGTCCCGCAGGTGGCGGCGCTTCATGCGCTTCAGGATCATGTCGTCGCCAGCCTGGAGCGACAGATGCAGATGCGGCATCAGCCGGGGCTCGGTCTCGATCAGCCGCCACAGGTCGTCGTCGATCTCGATGCAGTCCAGCGAGGACAGGCGCAGCCTTGGCAGATCCGGCACCAGCGCCAGCAGCCGGCGCACCATCTGCCCCAGCGTCGGCGTGCCGGGCAGGTCGGGGCCGTAGCTGGTGATGTCCACGCCGGACAGAACCACCTCCCGGTAGCCGGCCTTGACCAGGGCCTGCACCTGCTCGACCACCGCCCCGATGGGGACGGAGCGCGAGGGGCCGCGCCCGTAGGGGATGATGCAGAAGGTGCAGCGGTGGTCGCAGCCCTGCTGCACCTGGACGAAGGCGCGGGCCCGGTCCTCGAACCCGCCGATCAGGTGGCCGGCGGTCTCCTTGACCGACATGATGTCGTTGACAACCACCTTCTCGGCTGGCGGCAGGCCCCAGCTTTCGGGCTGGAGCTTTTCCTGGTTGCCCAGGACCTGATCGACCTCCGGCATGGCGCCGTAGCGTTGCGGGTCGATCTGCGCGGCGCAGCCGGTGACCACGATGCGGGCGTTCGGCCGCTCGCGCCGCAGCTTGCGGATGGTCTGGCGCGCCTGCCGCTCGGCCTCCGAGGTGACCGCGCAGGTGTTGACGATGACCACGTCCTCCAGACCCGCGTTGCGGGCATGGGTGCGCATCACCTCGGACTCGTAGGTGTTCAGACGGCAGCCGAAGGTGACGATCTCAGGATCTTTAGAAAGCGGGTCGCTCATACGTGAACCAGTTCGGGCGACAGCCGCCCGGTGAAACTCAGCGCGATCGGGCCGGTCATCAGAACGCGGCCGTCGTCGAGCCATTCGATGGTCAGGGTGCCGCCGTCCAGGATCACATCGGCCTTGCGTCCGACCAGCCCGCGCCGCGCCGCCGCGACCATGGTCGCGCAGGCCCCCGTGCCGCAGGCCCGCGTGATGCCGGCGCCGCGCTCCCACACCCGCATGCGGATGCTGGTGGGGGAGAGAACCTGGGCGAACTCCACGTTGGTGCGCTCGGGGAAGGCCGGGTGGTTTTCGAACACCGGGCCGACCTCGGCCAGCGGCACGGCCTGCACGTCGTCCACAAAGAAGACGGCGTGCGGGTTGCCCATGTTGACCGCGACCGGCCCCTCGAAGCCGCCGTGGCCGACCTCCACCCGCAGCGTGTCGGCCGGGCCGGCCAGCGGGATCTGATTCCATTCCAGCCGCGCCGGCCCCATGTCCACGGTCACCCGCTGGTCGCCAGCGCGCCGCGCCTCCAGGATGCCCGCGTTGGTCTCGAAGGCGACGCGCTCCGACCCGCTCTCCTCCATCAGCAGCCAGCCGATGCAGCGCGAGGCGTTGCCGCAGGCGGACGCTTCGCTGCCGTCGGCGTTGCGGATGCGCATGAAACCCGCCGTGCCCGCCGTTTTCGCCGGCTCGATCACGATGAACTGGTCGCAGCCCACCCCGGTCTTGCGGTCGGAGATGGCGCGCACCTCGGCCTCGGCCGGAGAATACGGCGTCTTGCGGGCGTCGATCACGACGAAGTCGTTGCCGAGCCCGTGCATCTTCAGGAATTCGCGGGTCATGACCGCCGTTATATGGCGATGTGCCCTGCGGAGTCCATGGGCGCTCAATGCTTCGGCAGTTCTTACGGCGGTTCTTGCGCGACGGCCGTGTTCCCGTCCAGCAGTTCCCGTTCCGGGACGATCCGTTCGAACAGGTCCATCATGTCATACAGCGCGTCGGCCGCTCTGGATCGGGGTGGCGTGCCGCCGGTCAGCTCCCACGCATCGAGGTCCCACTGAGCGGCGCCGAGCGTCGCCTCCGGCAGTGTGAAGTTCTCGCCATAGGCCGTGGCGTCCTGCGGCCCTTCGTGTTGCGGCAGCGCACCAAGCAGGACCAGCGAAACCAGGATGCCCGCGACCCAGGCCCACAGCACGTCTCCGTTGCTCATGGAGCCCTCCAGACCCCCCGCGGGGGCCGACAGCTGGGCAGGTGGGGATTGTGAAGTCTCGGCGTTTTTTCGGCGGCGCACAATCCGTCATCGGGCCACGCTCGATCCGGCAGGAGGCTTTATTCCCGGGGTGGCCGGATGTCCGGATGCACGGGGATCCTGGCCGGCCGGGCGTGGCATGGCGCCGGAAAACGATAGCACGCTGACGATCCGTCGGGCCGCGCTCAGGCCCCCCTTGCTCAGGCCCCCTTGAAGACCAGATGCTTGGACGCGGCGAAGTTCAGGACCATGCCGGCGGCGGACCCGGCGGCCACGGCCAGGACCGGGTGCGTCTCGACCACCAGGAAGGCGGCCTCCAGCCCGACCGACACGCCGTAGTTCACCGCGCCGCCCAGAGCGTTCGCCGCGATGAACTTGGCCCACTGGCGGTGCGGCGGCTCGTCCCGTGCCCCCCGGAAGGTGAAGGCGCGGTTCAGCGCGAAGGTGGTCGTCGCGGCGGCCAGGAAGGACGGAACGCGGGCCGCGAAGAACTCCAGCCCCGCGCCGAACACCAGGGCGTAGACCACCGCCGTATCGACCACGAGGCCGACCACGCCCACGGCGCCGAACTTGCCGAACTGCACGGCGAGCCGGCCGAGCCGGCTCTCCAGCGGCGATGCCTGACGATCGCTCATCCCTTGGCGCTCATCCTTCCGACTGCCGGCGGACGGGATAAACGCCCGGCGCGGGGATGGAGAGGTAGCGCATGCGCTTGGCCTCGCGCCGGCCGAGCGTGACCGTGTCCAGGATCAGCCCGCAGGTCAGGCTGAGGAAGCCCATCAGCATCAGGCCCATGGACAGGACCGCCGTGGGCAGGCGCGGCACCAGCCCGGTCTGGAAATAGGTCGCCACGATGGGCCAGGCCAGGATGACGGAGGCCGCCGCCAGCACCGCGAAGATGGCGAAGAAGAAGGGCAGGGGCCGTTCCTCCTTCACCAGGATCAGGATGGTCTTCAGGATGCGGATGCCGTCGCGGATGGTGTTCAGCTTGCTGTGCGAGCCGGGCGGGCGGTCCTTGTAGGGCGTCTTGATCTCGGCGATCGGCATGCGCAGTTCCAGCGCGTGCACGGTCAGTTCGGTTTCCGTCTCGAAGCCGCTGGCCAGGGCCGGGAAGGACTTGATGAAGCGGCGCGAGAAGACGCGGTAGCCGGACAGCATGTCCTGGATGCGGTCGCCGAAGATCTGCCGGACGATGCCGGTCAGCAGCTTGTTGCCGAAGCGGTGGCCCGGCCGGTAGGCCTTCACGATGTCGGTGACGCGGGCGCCGTTGACCATGTCCAGCTGGTCGTCCCACAGCCGCTGCACCAGCAGCGGGGCGGAGGGGGCGTGGTAGGTGTCGTCGCCGTCCACCAGCACGTAGACGTCCGCCTCGATGTCCGAGAACATGCGGCGCATGACGTTGCCCTTGCCCTGCAACGGCTCGTGCCGGACCACGGCGCCGGCGGCCTTGGCCTTCTCCACCGTCCGGTCGGACGAGTTGTTGTCGTAGACGTAGACCGTGGCGTCCGGCAGCGCCGCCTTGAAGTCGCGGACGACCGCCGCGATCGCCGCCTCCTCGTTGTAGCAGGGGATCAGCACGGCGACGACGGGGGCCGTGCCGCGGGCCGCGGTCGCGGAGGGGGCCGGGCGGTCGATGGTGGAGACGGTCATGGGCGGTTGCCTCGGGGGCGTTTGCGTCAAAGCGATGCTGTTGGCCGGATAAACACCACAAACCCAGTCTTTAATCCATTGTCACGCGCTGCACCGCGCAGAGGTTGAGCGGCTCCCCCAAATTGTTCGGAATCGCGCGGCAATCCCGCTGATCCACCCGCAATCCCAGCAGCGCCGCCGCCTTGGCTGCCCCGGCGGTGTCCGGAATGGTGCTCAGCATCAGGAAGCGGCCCCGGTGCGCCCCAACCTTGTCCTTCAGCAGGGCGAGGTAGCCGTTCCCCACGGAGTCCGGTTGCAGGAAGTTCGACTGGATGCGAACGAAGCGCACGCGCGCCGGGAACTCCGGAATGACGTGGGAGATCGCCCAGTAGCCGGCCATCAGGACCATGGTGTCCTCGGGCGCCTCGATGGGCGGCACCTCGGCCTCGACCCACCGCGCGCTCCACGGCACGCGGCCCCAGTTGGCCGGCTGCATGGTCGCCTGCGCCAGCACCAGCAGGACGCCGGCCACCGCCAGCTTCGCCCCGCGCGCCACCGGAAGCAGCCCGGCCGCCATGACGATGGCGAGCGGCGCCAGGATCTCCAGCGGGACGAGGTAGCGGTAGATGCAGAACATGACGACCCACAACGCGTAGGTCACCGCCACGGCTGTCAGCAGGAAGCGGGACGCCGCCGGATCGGCCAGCGGCTCCGACCGCAGCCGGAAGACCTTCGCCAGCAGCGCCAGCGCCGCCGCCACCGGGACCAGCACGAACAGGATCAGGACGCGCAGGTCGAGGAACGGCACCTCGCCGACCTTCAGCGGGGCGAAGGTGAAGAATAAGGGGAAGAACAGCCTCTCCAGCATGGAGGGCGGGAAGAAGGCGACGTTGACGTAGTCGGAAATGGCCGCGAAGGGCGACTTGAACACATGGTTCATGTGCGGGAACACCGGGTTCCCATAGTCGTGCCACAGGTGCGCCATCCAGAATCCGGCGAACAGGGCAAGCCCCCCCAGCACGCCGATGCCGAAGAAGAAGGCCAGCCACAGCCGCCGCCAGGGCCGCGCCGGCAGCGCGAGGAAGGCGAGGCACAGGCCGACCGCGTAGATGACCGTGGGGTTCTTCAGCCCCATGGCCGCCCCGGCCAGCAGGCCGGCCAGCGCGACCCGCCCGAAGGCCCGTGGCGCCGGCCCGTCGAGCAGCCCCGGCAGCCCGCCGGCCACCACCACCAGCGCGCCGAGCACGCCGAGGCTGACCATGTTGTCGTGGAAGGTGGTGCCGAGCAGGCCCAGCGTCCCGCCACCCAGCCCGCCCATCAGCGCCAGCGCCGCCGCCAGCGCCACCCGCCGCCCCGGCGTTCCGACGCGCAGGGTGGCGTGGGCCAGCAGGAACAGCAGCGACAGGTTCAGCCCCTGCAACGCGCTCCAGAGGAAGCCGGCCACCGGCGCCGACAGCGTGCTGGCCAGCCAATAGAACGGAACGTCCAGCAGCGGGTTGTAGAAGGTGGGCATCTGCGCCGGCAGCAGGTCGATGCCGATCCGGCCGTTCAGGAAGGCGTAGGCGTTGTACCAGTGGTAATTCCGAAGATCCCAGTTGGCGTCCATGCCCAGCGCCAGGGCGAGCAGGCCGTAGAACAGGGGGGCCAGCGCCAGGAAGGCGAGCGCCGCCCGGCGCGCGCGGGGGTCGTCGATGGACAGGATCGGCATGGGAGGGGCTGGACCTTGGCGGTTGGAGGCCCCTTGGTAGGCGAGGGGGCGTTCCGCATCAAGGCCGCAACGCTGTGGCAAAGTTGCGGGAAAAATCGCAGAGGGCAGCATCGTTTCGGGTAAGATCATTGCGTTCTGTTGTGGCTGCCCATGCGTTTTCGCGCTGTGCGCGCCAGCGTCCCGGCAAGCTTCCTCTGGCAATGGCGGGACGGGTCTGCTATTCACCGGACCTCCGCATGCACACGCTTGCGCCTCTTAGCGCGACAGGATTCTGGCGATGGAAAAGTTTACGGTTCTCACCGGTGTTGCGGCGCCGCTGCCGATGATCAACGTCGACACCGACATGATCATTCCCAAGCAATTCCTGAAGACCATCAAGCGGACCGGGCT
>JAEZID010000150.1 GCA_023416195.1 Pseudomonadota bacterium
GCGACGACACCGGTCATCATCCTCCGCGACGGCGCGGAGGGTCCACGGTCGCTGGGCGCCGCGGCCAGCGTCGGCCCGATCCGTAACGTTTTGGACTGGTTTCAGCTGTCGATGCGGGTCCAGCACGCGGCGCAGGCCGTCAAAGGCTGGGCCACGGCGGTGCCGGCCGCCGCGGAGCGGACGACGATGCTGGCCGACGCCGTGACCCGCCAGCGTTGGCGGCTCGGGCACGGCCAGACCGAACGGGCGCTGAGCTTGATCGGCGACACCCTGGCTGGCCTCGACGCCAGCCTGAAAGCCGCCGACAGCCCGCCGGCCCGGAAGGTGGCAACGCCGCTGCGCGCCCCGGAAACCTACGTTGCCGGACAGGCCGACTTGATCATCGACTACGCCGCCGCCCGACACCGCGGCGAGCCCATTTCCACGGCGACGACCGAAAGCACGGTCCAGCGCCTGCTGCACCGGCGCATGGGCACCAATCAGCAAATGCGCCGGTCGCCGCGGGGCGCTCACCGGATGCTGAAGGTGCGCACCGCCGTGATGAACGGCACACTCGCCGCCGAGCCCGCAAGGGCCAGCGCAGCTACCACACCGCCGCCGAGCCATACGCCCGCCGACCTTTCCGGCGGGCGGCTTGATGGCCCCCAGGTTTGAGACGGTCTCTCAGCGGGGCCGACTTCCTTACCCGGCAAGCCACTTCCCGCCAGCTTCCAACCGATTTTCACACCAACGTCCCACTACGTTCATTCCGCCGTTTCGATCAAGCTGGCGCGAAAGCTGCCGGAACTTCAGCAAGAACTCTGCAACCCAAAGATGAGATTTTCATCGGCGGTATGGAATGCGAAGACATCCTGGATGATCTGCAGGAATTCCGTCGCTGCAATCGAGAGAGGCCGGTCGGGCGGGAAGACGAAGCGCGGCCTGATCTCCAGCGTTGGATAGAGTGGCTTGACCACCATTTCGGGGAACAACCCCGAGAGCGGCGTGAACGGATCGATCAACCCGACGCCCAACCCCTTGCTCGCCATCACGCAGGCAACCAAGGATTGATTGGTTGACAGCGGAATCACCGACGATATGTCGAGGGCGCTGAGCCGTTGCCGGATCTCCAGGCCGATCAGCGTTTCCTCGAAGAACGTGATGATCGTCTCATCCTTCAAATCCCCCAGCTGGATCACCGGCCGGCTTGCAAGGGGGTGGCTGCGGGTGAGGATGCAGCCGATATGGGCGCGGCAGATCTCCTTGGTCCGCAGAGTGCCTTCGACGGTCGCGGCGTCGGTCAGGCCGATGTCCACTTGGTTGTTGGCGGTCTCCTCGACCACCTGCCGGGTGGCAAGGGCGCGGATCTTGACCAACGCCCGAGGCCGCTTGGCGCGATAGCGCGCGGCGGCCTCGCTGACGATCGAGGTGGCCAGCGTGGTCGCGGTGGCGATCGAGACCTGCCCGACATGGCCGTTGCCGATCTCGGTCGCGAGGCGCTCGACATCCTCGACCGCACCGAAAACCTGATCGACCTTGGGCAGCAGCAGAATGCTCTCCGGCGTGGGCTGGAGCCGGCCCTTGATCCTCTGGAAGAGCGGGACGCCGATCTCCCATTCGATCTGCTGGAGCGTCTTGGTGACGGCGGGCTGCGAGACGGCCAGCAGCCGCGCCGCCGCCGAGACGCTTCCGGTCTTCATCACCGCGCGAAAAACGGCCAGATGCCTGACGTTGATCATCGCGTCGCGTCTTCCTTTCCGGTTGCCCACCGTCCGTGGCCGGTCGAGTAACCCATAACTTTTTGGAAGTTTCCAGACGATAATTTTATATTTGTGGTGATGATTTTCCGCCCATAGCATCGGCTGCAGAGACACCAATCGCGCCGCTGGGCCGGCGCGCAAACGATGGGCGAGCCATGACCACGCAACCCGCATACCCGTCCGGCGCCACGCTGCGCGTCGCGCTGCCAACCCAGGCCTTCATCGACGGCCGCTACCTGTCGGCGGCGTCGGGCGAGACGTTGCCCTGCTTCTTCCCGGGCGACGGCTCGCTGCTGGGCCATGTCTCGGCGTGTGACGCCGTCGATGTCGATCTGGCCGTCGCCTCGGCGCGGAAGGCCTTCGACGAAGGAAGCTGGTCGCGCATGGCGCCGCAGGAACGCCGCAAGGTTCTGCTGCGCTTCTCCGAGCTGATCCTCGCGCATCGCGACGAGCTGGCGACTCTCGAAACGCTCAACGTCGGCAAGCCCTTCGTCAACGCGCAGAACGGGGACATCCCGTCCGCCGCCTCCTGCATCGCCTGGTTCGGCGAGGCCATCGACAAGATGTACGGCGAAGTCGGCCCGACGCCGCATGATCTGACCGCGGTGATGACGCGCGAGCCGCTCGGCGTCGTCGCTGCCGTCGTTCCGTGGAACTATCCGCTCTCCATGGCGGCCTGGAAGCTCGGCCCCGCGCTGGCCGCCGGCAATTCCGTCGTGCTCAAGCCCGCCGAACAGTCGCCCTACACCGCGCTTCGGATCGCGGCGCTGGCGATGGAGGCCGGCCTGCCCGAGGGCGTCCTGAACGTGCTTCCGGGCTACGGCGCCACCGCCGGCCGAGCGCTGGGCCTTCACATGGACGTCGATTGCGTGACCTTCACCGGCTCGACCGAAGTCGGCAAGCTGTTCATGCGCTATGCGGGCGAAAGCAACGCCAAGCGGGTCAGCCTCGAACTCGGCGGCAAGTCGCCGCAGCTGGTCCTGGCCGACAGCGATCTCGAAGCGGCGGCGGCGGGCGTCGCGGCCGGTATCTTCACCAACGCCGGCCAGGTCTGCAACGCCGGCTCGCGGCTCGTCGTCGAGCGCAAGGTCAAGGACGAGCTGCTCGCGCGCATCGCCCAGCATGCGACCGCGCTGAAGATCGGCGATCCCTTCGATCCCGCCACGAAGCTCGGACCGCTGGTCAGCAAGGAGCAGCAGGAGCGCGTGCTCAACTACATCGCGGCGGGTCGCGCGCAGGGCGCCACCGTCGTCACCGGCGGTGACCGGCCCGCCGCGGCCGGCGAAGGCTACTTCGTCGAGCCGACCATCTTCGACGGCGTCGACAACGCCATGACGATCGCCCAGGAGGAGATCTTCGGCCCGGTGCTCTCGACCATCACGGTCGACAGCTTCGAAGAGGGCCTGGCGGTCGCGAACGACACCATCTACGGCCTCGCCGCCGGCGTCTGGACCAACGACATCCGCAAGGCACAGCGCGCCGCCAAGGCGATCCGCGCCGGGGTCGTCTGGGTCAACTGCTTCGACCGCGGCAACATGTCGGTGCCCTTCGGCGGGTTCAAGCAGTCCGGCCACGGTCGCGACAAGTCGCTCCACGCCATCGAGAAGTACACCGACTGGAAGGCGACGTGGTATGCCTGCTGAAACGATCCAGCATTCAAAGCGCGCCCACGTCGCGGCGCAGCCGGTGCCGCCCGTCGCCGAGCGCCGGGCGGCGATCGAGGCCGAGCCGCTGCCGCGCAACATCGCCGATCTGATCGCCGAGGCGAGCCGGGCGGGTGGCGACCGGCTGGTCTGGAATTTCTTCGAGAGCGGAGAAACGCTGAGCTATCGCGAGCTTGAGCCGCGCGTCCATGCGCTGGCCGATGGTTTGCGCTCGATCGGCGTGCGCCACGGCAGCCATGTCGCCGTGATGATGCCGAACAAGGCGGCGATGCCGCTGACCTGGCTGGCCATCGCGACGATCGGCGCGGTGATGGTCCCGGTCAACAACAGCTACAGCGAACGCGAGATCGTCTATGTCCTGAGCGACAGCGAGACGGAATACGCGGTCGTGGACGAAACCTGCCTCGCCGCCGTCGAGAGCGCCTTGCGGCGCGGTGAACTCACGCTCGATCCGGCCAAGATCGTCGTGTCCGGTGGCGCGCCGAAGACCTACCACAGCCTCGAAGCCCTGATGCGGCACGAGCCGCGGTCCGCCTTCATCGATCCGGCGGTCGGCCACGACGATCTTCTCAACATCCAGTACACGTCGGGCACCACCGGCTTCCCGAAGGGCTGCATGCTGTCGCAGCGCTATTGGATCGGCGCCGGCAAGGTGAACGCCTTCCGCGACGGCCGGCGCTATCGCAACATCCTGGCCTCGACGCCGTTCTACTACATGGATCCGCTCTGGCTCCTGCTGATGAGCCTTTACCAGCGGGCGACGCTCCATGTCGCCAAACGCCAGAGCGCCTCCCGCTTCATGGAATGGGTGCGCCTCCACGAGATCGAGTTCTGCCTGCTCCCGGCCATCACCATCAAGCAGCCGCCGCACCCGCAGGACCGCGAGAACGCGATCATCCGCTCGAACGTCTACGGGGTGTCCAGGCTGACGCACGCCGCGTTGGAGGAGCGTTTCGACCTTTGCGCGCGGGAAGCCTTCGGCATGACGGAGATCGGCCCGACGCTGTTCATGCCGATCGAGGCCGACGACATGGTCGGCTCGGGGTCTTGCGGCGTACCGTGCCCGTTCCGCGAGGTGCGCATCGCCGACGAACACGGCAACACGCTGCCGCCCGGTGAAACCGGCGAATTGCTGGTGCGCGGCCCCGGCATTCTCAAGGGCTACTACAACCGCCCCGACGCGACCCGCGACGCCTTCCACGGTGACTGGTTCCGCACCGGCGACCTCTTCCGCATGGACGAGCGCGGCTATTTCTACATCGTCGGGCGGATCAAGGACGCGATCCGGCGCAGCGGAGAGAACATCGCGGCGCGCGAGGTCGAATCCGTCCTCAGTTCCTTCGAAGGCGTCGCCGAAGCGGCCGCCGTGCCGGTGCCGGACGAGACCCGAGGCGAGGAGATCAAGGCGCTGATCGTCTGGGGCGAGGGGACCGCGACCGAACAGGATCTCGCCGCCCTGATCGCGCATTGCCAGCGCAACCTCGCGCCGTTCAAGGTGCCCCGCTACTTCCAGTTCGTCGCCGAGCTGCCCAAGACCTCCTCCGGGAAGATCGCGAAGCATCAGCTCAAGGCCGCCATTCCCCACCCGCTCGCCCCGGTCCACGACCGGGCGGCGACGGCCTCCTCGTGACGACGGGCCACTGCCATGCATGACGTCATCATCATCGGTGCGGGCCACAACGGGCTGGTCTGCGGCGCCTATCTGGCCAAGGCCGGATACAAGGTGCTGGCGCTCGAACGACGCGCCGTCATCGGCGGCGCCTGCGTCACCGAAAGCCCGTGGCCCGGCTACAAGGTATCCTCGGCCTCCTATCTGATGTCGCTGCTGCAGCCGAAGATCATCCTCGATCTCAAGCTCAAGGAGCACGGGCTTGAGGTGCTCGCGTCGGCACCGACGACCGCCCTGCTCGACGAGGGCCGCAGCTTCACCTTCTGGCCGGATGCCGAGCGGCTGTACCACGAGATCGCGGCGCTCTCGCCGCGCGACGCCGACACCTACCGCGACTACCGCGCCCACCTCGAACGGATGACGCCGTTCATCCGCGAGATCATCTGGGAAACGCCGCCCAACATCGCCGCCCGGACTCCCCGCCAGCTGATCGGCTCGGCGCGTTTCGCCCTGAAATATGCCAAGTACCGGCATCTGTTCAACGATCTCTACGAGATCATGACGATGAGCGCGTACGACTATCTGACGCGCTGGTTCGAGAACGACACCGTCATCGCGCTGCTCGGCTATTACGTCACCGGCGGCGGCACCAACGCCTCGATGAAGATGCCGGCCACCGCCTTCTCCTGCATCCGCCCCCTGGTGCGGGACAACACGACCGCGGCGGGCGGCGGCGGCTTCGTGCGCGGCGGCATGGGCCGGATCTCGGAGGCGATCGCGAAAAGCGGCGCCGCCCATGGTCTCGAAACCCGGACGAACGCGGCGGTGAAGCGCATCCTCGTCGAGAACGGACGGGCCGCGGGGGTGGAGCTGAGCGACGGTGAGGTGCTCAAGGCGCGCTGCATCGTCTCCAACGCCAACGCAAAGACGACCTTCCTCAAGCTCCTGCCGCCGTCCGCGCTGCCCAACGCCTTTCAGGCCAGCGTCCGCAACATGCGCACGCGTTCGGGCATCTTCAAAGTGCATCTGGGCGTGTCGAAGCTGCCGGACTACACCGCCTTCACCCCGTCGTCCGACCTCGCTTACCCGAGCGCCATGCGCATCGGCTCCTCGGTCGCCTATCTCGAAAAAGCCTTCGACGACGCGAAATACGGCCCGATGTCGGCCGAACCCTTTCTGACGATCATGGCGCCGAGCGTCCACGACGCGTCGCTGGCGCCGCCGGGCCAGCATCTGCTCTCGATCATGGGCGGCCATGTCGCCTATCAGGACGATCCCTCGGCCCTGCCGGAGTTGCGGGCCAGCGTGCTGGAACGGGTGCTCGCCGCGATCGAACGCCACGCCCCCGGCTTCCGGCCGCACGTCCTGCACAGCGAAGTGCTGACGCCCAACGACCTGGAGGAGCGCTTCGACCTGCCGGGCGGCCATGTCCACCATGGCGACCAGACGCTGGACCAGGCTTTCACCAGCCGGCCGGTCGCCGGCTTCGCCGACTACCGCTCGCCCATCCCCGGCCTCTATCTGGCGAGTTCCTCGACCCACCCCGGGGGCGGCGTGACCGGCGTTCCGGGACACAACGCCGCGCGGGAAATCGCAAGGGATCTGCACCGATGACCAGCACCCCGGCCACCACCACCCCGGCCCGTCGCCGGCTGATCGATTGGTCAACCAAGCCGCCCCTGCCCGAAACGACGATCACCGCGGAGCATCTCAAGAACTATTCGCGTGTCTATGCCTCGACGATCCCGGAAGCCCGGGAAGAGACGACCGAGGAGGCGCTTCAACGCTATCTCGCCGCCTATGACGCGGCCGGCGCGGACCATGTCGTGGTCAAGGCGCGCGATCTTGAAAGCACGTTCGGCGTCAAGATTTCGAACGCGGACGTCGCCGCCTTCTGCGAGCGCCATGGCAAGCGCTTCATCGGCTTCGCCGGGGTCGACCCGCACAAGGGGCCGGCGGCGTTGCGCGAACTCGAACACGCGATCAAGGATCTCGGGCTGAAGGGCCTGAACATCCAGTGCTTCGAGCACAAGCTCGCGATCAACGACCCTCTGCTCTACCCGCTGTACGCCAAGTGCGTCGAGCTTGACATCCCCGTCAACATCCACTGCGGGGTCAATTTCTCGACCCAGGCATCGATGGCCTATGGCCGCCCCTATCTGCTCGACGAGGTGATGATCGCGTTTCCGGGGCTGCGCGTCTGCGCGGCGCCGCCCGGCTGGCCCTGGGTGCACGAACTCATCGCCGTCGCGTGGAAGCACACCAACCTCATGATCGGTCTCGTCTTCGTGCGGCCGAAATACCTGACCGTGCCGGAATCCGGGTACGGGCCGCTGCTGCAGTACGGCAAGAAGATGCTGCGCGACCGCATCATCTTCGGCTCCGGCTATCCGACGTTGTCGCTCGACTCCGCGCTGGCCGAGATCGAAGAACTGCCGCTCGACGATGAGACGCGCGACCTCTGGCTTTACGGCAATGCCGCCCGGCTGCTGAGGCTCTGAGGACACCCACCTTCGGCGAAACGAACGAGACCACCAATTATAAACAGGGAGCCACCATGTCTGACGATCTCCGAGTGAATGGCCCAACCCGCCGCGCGATGCTCGCGGCTGTCGCGGCGACGGCGGCGTTGCCGCTCATGGGGCGTCAAGCCTTTGCGTCGCCCAAGCGCGGCGGCTTCATGCGCATCGGCACCAACGACGGTTCGCAGACCGACTCTCTCGACCCGGCGACGTGGCCCGGCACGTTCACCGGCGGTGCCTTCGGTGGCTCGATGTGCAACAACCTGACCGAGATTCTGCCGAACCGCAGCGTCGTCGGCGACCTCGCCGAGAGCTTCGAAAGCTCCGACCGGTCGACGCGCTGGGTTTTCAAACTGCGCAAGGGCGTGACCTTCCACGATGGCCGCAGCCTGACCGCCAACGACGTCGTCGCCTCCATGATGCATCACGCCGGCGCGAAGACGAAATCGCCGGCCAAGGTCATTTTCAGCCAGCTCGACCAGGTCAAGGCCGACGGCGACATGACGGTCGTCTTCACGCTCAAGGGCAGCAGCCCCGACTTCCCCTACATGCTGTCGGACTATCACCTGCCCATCATGCCGGCGAAGGACGACGGCACGCTCGATTTCTCCAAGCCGGTCGGCACCGGCCCCTTCGTGCTCGAACATTGGGTGCCGGGCAGCCCGGCGAAGTTCCGGCGTAATCCCAACTACCACAAGAACAACAAGCCTTATTTCGACGAGGTCGAGTTCGTTCCGATCCAGGATGTGATGGCGCGGGCGAACGCGCTGCTCACCGGCGAGCTTCACTTCATCAACAATCTCGACGTCAAGACGCTGCCGATGCTTCGGCGCAACCGCAACATCCGTGTCAACAGCACGCCGAGCATGCGCCACTTCGCGTTCGACATGAACACGACCGTGGCCCCCTTCGACAACCCGCATGTCCGTCTGGCGCTGAAACACGCGATCGATCGCGAAGAGATCATCGACAAGGTGTTCTTCGGCAACGCCACCGTCGGCAACGACAACAACGTCGCCCGAAGCCTGAAGTTTTGGGCCGAAACGCCACCGCAGTACAAGTACGACGTCGAGAAGGCCAAGGAGCATCTGAAGCTCGCCGGGCTGAGTTCGCTGACGGTCGATCTTTCGGTGGCCGACGCCGCCTTCCCCGGCGCGGTCGCAGCGGCCCTTCTCTTCAAGGACCAGGCGGCGCGCGCCGGCATCACCATCAACGTCGTGCGCGAGCCGGACGAGGGTTACTGGAGCAAGATTTGGCACCACAAGCCCTTCGTCGGCGTGGACTGGTACGGCCGCCCCACCGTCGACTGGCTGTTCTCCACCACCCTCGCCAGGGGCGCCGCCTGGAACGACACGAAGTTCGACCACGACCGCTTCAACCAGCTGCTGGAGCAGGGGCGGGTCCAGACGGACGAGGCCGAGCGGGCGGAGACCTACCGCGAAATGCAGCAGATCCTGCATGACGAGGGCGGCATGATGGTCATCGCCTTCGCCAATTTCCTCGACGGCTGCTCGACCAAGGTGGCAAGCGGCGAGATCGGCGGGGTCTATCCGATGGACAACTTCAAGCTGACCGAGCGCTGGTGGATGGCGTGAGGCGAGGCATGGACGCATTCCGCCGGCCGCACCGCATCCGAGGGAGACGACCATGGTGATACGAGTCTTGCGCCTCCTGGCGATGCGCGGCCTCATGGGACTGGCGACGCTCCTTGTCGTCTCGGCGCTGATCTTCTTCAGCGTCAGTCTTTTGCCCGGTGACTATGCCACCGAGATTCTCGGCCAGAGCGCGACGCCCGAGATCGTCGCGCGCTTCCGCCATGAACTCGGCTTCGACGAGCCGGTGCTGCAACGCTACGTCACATGGCTCCTGAACCTTGCCAGGGGCGATCTCGGGCAATCCTACGCCTCGCTGACCGGCAACCCCCGCCTCGTCTCCGACATCATCGGCGTGCGGCTGTTCAACTCGCTCTTCCTCGCCGGCGTCACCGCGCTCGTCGCGGTGCCGTTCGCCGTGGGCCTCGGCATCCTGGCCGCGCGCTTCCGGGGCAGCTGGCTCGATCGCCTCCTCAACAGCACGACGATGGCCGCGGTCTCCTGTCCGGAATTCTTCTTGGCCTATCTGCTGATGCTGCTGCTGGCCGTGAATTTCAACCTGTTCTATGCGCTGTCGACGGTCAGCCCCGACATGGACTTCCTGGCGCGGCTCCAGCGGGTTGCTCTTCCCGTCATGACGCTGACGTTGATCATCACGGCGCATATGATGCGGATGACGCGCACGGCCGTGCTCGACGTGCTCGCCAATCCCTACATCGAGATGGCGCGCTGCAAGGGGCTGTCGAAGTCGCGGATCCTGCTGCATCACGCGCTTCCGAACGCCTGGGCGCCGATCGTCAACGTCATCGCCTTCAACCTGTCCTATCTCGTGGTCGGCGTTGTCGTGGTGGAGGTGGCCTTCGCCTATCCGGGCATCGGCCAGACCATGATCGATGCCGTTCGCTCCCGTGACGTGCCCGTCATCCAGGCCTGCGCGCTGATCTTCGCCGCGATCTACATCGTCGTGAACCTGCTGGCCGACGCCGTTGCGATCGCCACCAATCCAAAACTGATGCACGCGCGATGAACGACGCTTTCCTCACCTCCCACGCCCCGCCGGCCGAACCCGCCGGCGAGGCGCAGCCCACGACCTCCATGGCCACGACCTCCATGGCCACGACCTCCATGCCCGCGAACCGCGTTCGGGTGACGCCGGCCGCCGCCATCGCCATGGTCGTGATCGGGCTCTATCTCGTCGCCGCGCTGTTCGCGCACTGGATCGCGCCCTATGGGCAGGCCGAGATTGTCTCGCGCGTCCCATTCGAGGCGTGGGGCGGTCCTTTCCTGCTCGGCACCGACCAGCTTGGCCGCGACATCTTCAGCCGCCTGATCTACGGCGCGCAGAACACCATCGGCATCGCCGTCGCGACCACCGGCATCGCCTTCGCGATCGGCATCTTTCTTGGCTGCTTCGCCGCGCTGTCGTCCGGCTGGGTCGATCACGCGCTGTCGCGGTCCGTCGATGCCCTGATGGCGATCCCGCAGCTCATCTTCGCGCTGGTGCTGCTCGCCATCTTCGGCACGTCCATCCTCAATCTCATCCTGATCATGGCGGTGATCGACTCGACCCGCGTCTTCCGGCTCAGCCGCTCGTTGGCCATGGGGATCGCGGCGCAGGAGTTCGTGGAGGTCGCGCAATTGCGTGGCGAGTCGAAGCTCTGGATCCTGCTGCACGAGATCCTGCCGAACATGACGGCCACCATCGTCGCGGAGTTCGGCATGCGCTTCTGCTTCGTCTTCCTGACGATCGCGGCGCTGTCCTTCCTGGGTGTCGGCATTCAGCCGCCGGCGGCGGACTGGGGCTCGATGGTGCGGGAAACCGCTACGCTGATCACCTTTGGCGATCCGACGCCGCTGCTGCCGGCGCTCGCCATCGCGATCCTGACGATCAGCGTCAACGTGGTCATCGACTGGTACGTCCATCGCGTGGGAGGTCTCAAAGATGGGCACTGACGCCCTGTTCGAAATGTCCGGGCTGCGGGTCGAGGCCGCGGCGCAGGCCGGCGGCCAGCCGATCCTGCACGGCATCGACCTGGAAGTCCGGCGTGGCGAGGTTCTCGGCGTCATCGGTGAGTCGGGCGCCGGCAAATCGACCATCGGCCTCGCCGCGCTCGGGTTGACCCGTCCTGGTTGCCGCGTCGTCGGGCGAGGGGTCCGCATCGACCGCATCCCGCTCATCGAAGCTCCTGCGGGAACGGTGCGCCGGCTGCGCGGGAGCCGGATCGCCTACGTCGCGCAAAGCGCGATCGCTTCCTTCAACCCCACGCACAGGCTGCTCGCGCAAACCATCGAAAGCAGCGTCGTTCACGGACTGATGTCGCGGGAGGCAGCCGTCGCCAAGGCGAAGGAGCTGTACGCGCAGCTCCAGCTTCCCGATCCGGAGCATTTCGGCGACCGGTTTCCGCATCAGGTCTCCGGCGGGCAGCTTCAGCGCGCGATGATCGCGATGGCGCTGATGTCGGACCCCGATCTGGTCGTCTTCGACGAGCCGACGACGGCGCTTGACGTCACCACGCAGATCGAGGTGTTGCGCGCGATCAAGACGCTGGTCGAAAGCCGCAACATGTCGGCGATCTACGTCACCCACGATCTTGCGCTGGTGACGCAGGTGGCGCATCGCATCCTCGTGCTGCGCTACGGCCGGGTCGTCGAATGCGCGCCGACCCCCGTCATGCTGGCGGAACCCAAGCATCCGTACACGCGGTCGCTCTGGGCGGTGCGTCAGCTTCAGAAAGCGCCGGCCGAGCCTGAAACGCCGCTGCTGACGCTGTCCGGAATCCGCGCGTCCTATGGCAGCGCGCCGGTGCTGCACGGCATCGACATCGCCGTGCAGCGCCGTCACACCGTCGCCCTGGTCGGGGAATCCGGTTCGGGCAAGTCGACCATCGCCAAGGTGATCACCGGCGTGCTCCCCGCGACGGCCGGCGAGGTCGTCTTCGACGGCGCGGTGCTGTCCTCCCGGCTCGGTCGCCGGTCGGCCGACCAGTTGCGCCGCATCCAGTTCATTCACCAGAATCCCGACAGCACGCTCAATCCACGCCGAACGATTGAAGGAAGCCTGGCCCGGCCGCTGGCCGTGTTCCAGAAGGTCGCGCGGTCGCAGAGACGCGAGAAGGTCGGCGAGCTTCTCGACATGGTCGGATTGCCGCGCGCCCGCATGCACCGCCGGCCGAGCGAGCTGTCGGGTGGCGAGAAGCAGCGCGTCGCCATCGCCCGCGCGCTCGCCGCCAAGCCCGACCTCATCGTCTGCGACGAGGTCACGTCGGCGCTCGACCAGATCGTCCAGCGCGAGATTCTGGAACTGCTCGGCCGGCTGCAGCGTGAACTCGACATCACCTACATCTTCATCACCCATGATCTGGCGACGGTTCGCGCCATAGCCGATGACGTGGTCGTGCTGCGCAAGGGGGCGATCGTTGCACAGGGGTCCAAGGACGAGGTGCTGTCCCCGCCGTATGATCCCTACACCGGCCTCCTGATCGCGTCCGTGCCCGAGATTGATCCGGGCTGGCTGCAACGGACGGCCAATCTGGCGGCCGTGGCGTCCTGACCGGCGTCCGCGTTGTCGCCCCCGGACGATCGTGGAGCGGCAGCGCGTCAACCTCAAGAAGAAGAACGAACAACAATCTTCGCGGCGCAGTCCGATAGGAACACCCGATGTCAGCTCAGTCACCAGAGACGAATCCGCCTGCCGCCGCAGCCCTTCCCGTCAGGATCGAACGCGCCGGGCCGGTTGCCTTCATCGTGATCGACAATCCGCCGGTCAATGCCGGCTCCCTGGCCGTGCGCCAGG
>JAEZID010000155.1 GCA_023416195.1 Pseudomonadota bacterium
AGAAGCTGTCCTCAAGCTCCTGATAGGCGATGTGCCCGAGGCTCGGCAGCTTGGTGCCCGGCCCGATGGAGCCGATGACGAAGCGCGGCTGCCCGTCCGTGAAGGTCTCCGCCGCCTCGCGCGCCAGTTCGACCGCGCGCTGGTTGATCTCGAACGCCTTTTCCGAAATGCCGAACTCGCCCAGCGTCACCGGGGAGGCGCCGAAGGTGTCAGTCTCCACCATGTCCGCGCCGGCCTCGTAATAGCCGCGATGGATCTCCCGCACGATGTCGGGGCGCGACAGCGGCAGGATGTCGGTGCAGTTCTCGTGCCCCCAGTAATCCTTCTCGACGTCGAGGTCGAGCGCCTGGATGCGGCTGCCGAACCCGCCGTCGCAGAGCAGAACGCGGTCACGCAGGGTGTCGAGAATGTGGGGCATGGGAAGGGTCTTGTCCGTATCGGGAAAAGGGCGGTCGGAAAAGTCAGTGGAGGCCGTGCCGGTTCACCGGCCACCAGTCCTCGTCGAGGATGGCGTTCAGGTCGTATGGGCAGTCGGCGGGCAGATCGGAAAGCCGGATGCCGTCTCGTTCAAGCCCCAAGGCGGCAACCTTGCGCGCCAGCCGATAAACGTCCGGCACGTCCATCTTCCCGCGCAGGCTGGGGCTGGCAGCGATGTCTCTCGCCAAGCGGTCGCGGTGCTCGACCACAGACGCCTTCCAGCCGTTTCTTGGATCGGCGGCGGGCGAGAACTCCAGCTTGAGGAGATGCTCCAGAATGCGGGAAAGCGAGCTTTCCACCGCCCGCGTTTCCGATCTCCCCATGCTCTCGACCTCCTCGGCCAGATTCTCGAAGTCCAGCGGCGTGTTGATCCGCTCGCGCGCCGCCTCGCGGAGCAGGCGGGCCTGCTCCTGGGTCCAGGCGTAGAAGTCGTCCTCGTATCCGATCCGGCTGTCCATGGCGTTCGCCCTCCGCACCGCGATCACCCGCATCACCCTAACATAGGGGGCATCGTAACGGGCGCGCTACGACACCGCCGCCTGCTTCGCCTTCACGCCGAGCATGCGGCAGATGGCGACGGTCAGCTCCGACCGGTTCAGCGTGTAGAAATGGAATTCCTTCACGCCCTGGGCCTGGAGCGCCTGGCACTGGTCGGCGGCGACCGTGGCGGCGACGAGCTGGCGGGTTTCCGGATCGGCGTCCAGCCCCTCGAACGTCTCGGCGACGCGCGCGGGCATGGAGGCCCCGCATTTGCCGGCGAACTCCACCGCGCGGGCGAAGTTGGTGATGGGCAGGATGCCGGGCACGATCGGCACGTTGATGCCCGCCGCCGTGCAGCGGTCGAGGAAGCGGAAATAGGCGTCGTTGTCGAAGAAGAACTGCGTGATGGCGCGGGTCGCTCCCGCGTCCACCTTGCGCTTCAGATTGTCCAGATCGAACTGCGCGCTGGGCGCCTCCGGGTGGGTTTCCGGATAGGCGGCCACCGAGATCTCGAAATCGGCGACCTTGCGCATGCCCTCCACCAGATCGGCGGCGTAGGCGTAGCCCCCCGGATGCGGCGCGTAGCGACCGCCCACCCCGCCCTCGGTCTCCGGCGGATCGCCGCGCAGCGCCACGAGGTGGCGGATGCCCGCGTCCCAATAGGTCCGGGCGATGGTGTCGATCTCCTCCCGCGTCGCGCCGACGCAGGTGAAATGCGCGGCGGCCGGGATGCCGGTCTCCTTCTGGATGCGGCAGACGGTGTTGTGCGTGCGCTCGCGGGTCGAGCCGCCAGCGCCGTAGGTCACCGACACGAAGGACGGGCTCAGCGGAGCAAGGCGCTGGATGGCCTGCCACAGGCTCTGTTCCATCTTCTCCGACTTGGGCGGGAAGAACTCGAAGCTGACCGACGGGGTGCCGGACGTCATGGCTGGGCTCCGCTGGTGGAGAGGATGAGGGGGGTCGCGGCCGGGGCGCCCTTGGCGGTGCGGACCGCCGGCCAAATGGAAACGGTGAGCGGATCGCCGGGCAGGTGCACGACATCGCCGCAGTCGAGGCCGGATTGACGGCACCAGGCCGCCACCTCGTCGTCGGCAAAGCCCAAGCGGCGGTGGGCGTGCTCGGCGCGCAGGGACTCCAGCCCGTGCGGGGCGAAATCCACGATCAGCAGACGCCCGCCGGGCTTCAGCACCCGCGCGGCCTCCGTCAGAAGGTCGGCCGGCGCCTCGGCGAAGTGGAGCACCTGATGGATCACCGCCGCGTCGAAGGAGCCGGACGGGAACGGCAGCTGGTACATGTCGGCCTGCCGCACGTGGCAGTGACGCAAGCTCGCGTCCTCCAGCTTCGTGCGGGCGATGGCCAGCATCTCGCGCGACTGGTCCACGCCGACGGCGCGGCGGGCGCGCGGCCCCAGCACCTCCAGCATGCGGCCGGTGCCGGTGCCGATGTCCAGCAGCTCCCCCACCCCCTCCACGGGCAGCAGGCGCAGCAGCGCCTCCTCCACCTCGCGTTCCGGAACGTGCAGGGAGCGAATCTCGTGCCAGCGGGCGGCGTTCTCGCGGAAATAGGACGCGGCGGCCTCGGAGCGGGCGCGCTTGATCGCCTCCAGCCGCTCCAGGTCCAGGGTCAGCGTCGGGTCGTCGGCCGGAATGGCGTCCACCAGAACGCGTGCCAGCTCCGCCGACGCCCCCGTCTCGGCCAGCCGGTAGAAGGCGAAGGTGCCCTCGCGGAAACGGTCGAGCAGCCCGGCGTCGCACAGCAGCTTCAGATGACGCGACACGCGCGGCTGGCTCTGCCCCAGGATCTGGGTCAGCTCGGTCACGGTCAGCTCACCGTGCGCGCACAGGGCCAGCAGCCGGAGCCGTGTGGTCTCCGCCGCCGCCTTCAACGTCGCAAGAAGAGCGTCCATGCCGCCGACCAACGTTCCGCAAAGCCACTGATGCACGGGCCATGCACGGGCGAGCCACCACGAGCCGCCACCCTGGATACAGATATAAAGATATCTTTATGCAGCGTAAACCCGTTTTCGCGCAACGCCCGCCACGATCCGCGGCCGCCGTCCGCGGGCGACAGCCCGGGCGCAGCAATTCTACCACATTTGCGCGCAGGCCGCCCGTGACCTCATGTGGCACGCTGGTCAAACGGCAACGCCTGTGCTAGTGGACTGAAAGAGCGGGTATTGCGCGGTTTCCACCGGGCGATGTCCGGCACCGACACGCCAGTTCCGCCCCCGATGTCCGCTTCGCGGGCGGGATCGGCACCCCACTCAGAGTTGAGCCTCCAGAAAGAGCCGTCGCCGATGAAGCTGGTCAATCTCACCCGCTCCTTCCTTCGCTCGGCCGCCGTGGCCGCGTTCGCCCTCGCCGCCACGGGCTGCGCCAGCACGCCCGCCACCAGCGAAGTGGACGCCACGATCAGCGATCCGCTGGAGGTTCCGAACCGCTTCGTCTTCGCCGTGAACGAAGCGGCCGACATCCTGCTGATCCGCCCGACGACCGAGGTCTACGTGGGCGTCGTTCCCGACCCGGTGCGGCAGGCGGTGCACAACTTCATCCAGAACCTGCTGGGTCCGATCTACATCGCCAACAACCTGCTGCAGGGCGATTTCGAGGGTGCGCAGATCGCCACCGGCCGCTTCATGACCAACAGCATCCTGGGCATCGGCGGCCTCGCCGACGTTGCGGCGGAAGCCGGCCTGCCGGAACAGCCGGAGGATTTCGGCCAGACGCTCGCGGTCTGGGGCATCGGCTCCGGTCCCTACATCGTGCTGCCGCTGGTCGGCCCGTCCAACGCCCGCGACACGGTCGGCCTTGGCGTGGACACCGTCGCCGATCCGGTGCGCATCTGGGGCTACGCCACCGATCACAAGAACCTGCTGTACGCACGCACCGGCGCCGCCGTGGTGGACCGCCGCTCGCAGGTGCTGAAGGAGATCGACGACCTGCGCCGCAACTCGCTGGACTTCTACGCGACGGCGCGCAGCCTGTACGCGCAGCAGCGGGCGGCCGCGATTCGCGACAACGCGGCGACGGCGACTCCGGAGTTCCCGGAGTTCAACGACACCCCGACGAAGTGAGGACCGGCGAAACGCCGCGGATGACGGCCATGCGGTCTTTGACCGTTGACAAAGCGTCCGCGGCTGCCACCTTTGCCTTGCCATGCTGACACGTCGCCTGTTCCTCGTATGCGCGGCCCTGCTCGCGGTGAGCAGCTGGGCCGTCCGCCCCGCCAACGCCCAATCGGCCGATCCGGGCGCGGTCGCGTTCATCCAGAATCTGGGGAACGAGGCCGTTTCCACCTTCTCCAACAAGAGCGTGCCGCGCGAGCAGGCGGTCCAGCGCTTCCGTGGCTTGCTCTATCAAGGTTTCGACGTGCCCTACATCGGGCGCTGGGTGCTGGGCCGCTACTGGAACAGCGCCTCCCCGCAGCAGCAGGCCGAATACCAGAAGCTGTTCGAGCAGCTGATCGTCAAGACCTACGCCGACCGCTTCGTCGAGTATTCGGGCGAGACCTTCAAGATCATCGGCAACCAGCCGGCGGGCGAAACCGATTCGTCCGTCACCACCCAGATCGTTCGTCCGAACGGCCCCCCGGTGAACGTGGACTGGCGCGTGCGCAAGCGCGACAACCACTACAAGATCATCGACGTGATGGTCGAGGGCGTCAGCATGGGCATCACCCAGCGTCAGGAGTTCGCCTCCGTCATCGAAAGCAATGGCGGAAAGGTCGAAGGCCTGATCCAGGCCCTGCGCCGAAAGGTTGGACAGACGGGCTGACCGAACAACCCTTCGGACACCGCAATCAAGGCCGCCGCTTCGGCGGCCTTTTTTGTGTCCAGGCGCAACGCCGACACGGTGACGGAACACGCCCGGCGGGTTATCTTGCCGATCACCACCTCTTTTCATGAAACGATGGGCGCACACAGCCGATGGCCGAGCGAGATCCGAAAGAGATCGACGAGATCAAGGCGATCATCGTCGCCCATCAGCACTGGCTGAAGCGGCGTGGCGGCAAGCGGGCCGATCTCAGCTTCCGCGACCTGTCGCGGCTGAACCTCGAAAAGGTCAGCCTGATGGGCGCCAAGCTAGCCGGGACCAACCTCGCGGGCGCCCGGCTAGCCAAGGCCGACCTGTCGCAGGCGGACCTGTTCGGTGCCGACCTGGAAGGCGCCAATCTGGTCGGGGCCACTCTGGCCGGAGCGGACCTGCGCGGCGCCAACCTGCACCGGGCCGTGCTGACCGACGCCAACCTGCGCGGCGCCGATTTCCGGGCGGGGGCGCTGATGGGGGATGCCTCCGACTCGGCCAAAGGCGGCGGCACCACCCGGCTGACCGAGGCCAAGATGGAGCGGTCCATTCTGGCCGGGGCCAACTTCAACGGCTGCGACCTCAGCGGCGCCGACCTCAACGACTCCGACCTGTCGGGCGCCGAGCTGGGCGCCGCCGTTCTGGTCGGCACCGACCTGCACGGCGCCACGCTGGAGGGCGCCACCTTCGGCGGAACGGTGATCGATCAGGCGACGCTGGCCCGCACCTACATCCCCTTCGCTCTGCCCCCGGACGCCATCGTTCAGCCCACCTACAGGCCGATGGCGCTGCCCGATTTCTTGACGGCCGTCGCGGCGCACGAACGCTGGGTGGACAGCCAGGGTGCCGATGGGCGCCGGCTCGACCTCGACCTGATCTCGGTGTCCGGGGCCGACCTGAGCGGCCGGACGCTGTCCGCCGTCCGCCTGCGCCGCTGCCGGTTGCCGGGCGCCAAGCTCGCCGGGGCGCGGCTGGAGATGGCCGATCTTTCCTACAGCGATTTGAACGGGGCCGATCTGACCGGGACCGACCTGCGCGGCACGAACCTGC
>JAEZID010000225.1 GCA_023416195.1 Pseudomonadota bacterium
GGCCAGCTCATCGCCGCGCGGCGGGACGCCTACCGCCGCGCCGGCGGGCACGCCGCCATCCGCGCCTCGCTGCACGACGGGCTGACCCTGTCGCGCGCGTTCCGGCGCGCCGGCCTCATGACCGACCTGTTCGACGCGACGGACCTCGCCGTCTGCCGGATGTACCGGGGCTGGACCGAGGTGTGGGCCGGCTTCGGCAAGAACGCCACGGAGGGCATGGCGACGCCCGCCGCCCTGCCGCTGTGGACGCTGCTGCTGTTCGGCGGGCACGCGCTGCCGTGGCTGCTGTTGGGCGCGGCGCTCGTCACGCCGGTTCCCGGCGGGGCGGTGCTGGCGTCGGCCGGGGCCGTGGCGGCGGGGCTGGGCCTGCGGCTGGTGCTGGCGCTGCGCTTCCGCCAGTCCTTGGCCGGCGCCCTGCTGAACCCGGCGGGGGTGGTGATCCTGCTGGCGATCCAGTGGACGGCGCTGCTGCGCGCCCGCCGTGGCCGGCCGGCGCTGTGGCGGGGCCGCGCCTATCCGTCATAGCCCCCTGCCGTCACCAGTTCCACAGGGTCCCGTCGGCCAGCCGGGCGACGGGCAGGTAGGCGGGGTTGTAGGGGTACTTGGCCGCCAGGGCCTCGTCGATGTCCACGCCGTGGCCCGGCACCTCGCCCGGATGCATGTAGCCGTCCTTGAAGCTGTAGGCGTGCGGGAAGACCGCGTCGGTTTCCGCGCAATGCTCCATATGCTCCTGCACGCCGAAGTTCGGGACCCACAGGTCGAAATGCAGCGCCGCCCCCATGCAGACCGGAGACAGGTCGGTCGCCCCGTGGCTGCCGGTGCGGATCTGGTACAGCGCGGCGAGGTCGGTGATGCGCCGCAGGTGCGTGATGCCGCCCGCGTGCACGACCGAGGTGCGGATGAAGTCGATCAGTTGTTCCTGGATCAGGTCCTTGCAATCCCAGATGCTGTTGAACACCTCGCCGACCGCAATGGGGGTCGTCGTGTGCTGGCGGATCAGGCGGAAGGCTTCCTGGTTTTCGGCCGGGGTCGGGTCCTCCATCCAGAACAGGCGGTAGGGCTCCAGCGACTTGCCCAGGCGCGCCGCCTCGATGGGGGTGAGGCGGTGGTGAACGTCGTGCAGCAGGTGCGGCCCCATGCCGTGCTTCACGCGCACCGCCTCGAACAGCTTGGGCGCGAAGTCGAGATAGGCTTCGGTGGACCAGACCGACTCCTCGGGCAGGCCCTTGGTCGCCGGCTCGTAGAAGCGCCCCTTGGCGACGCCGTAGACGCCCGCCAGCCCCGGAACGCCTGACTGCGCGCGGATCGCCTTGTAGCCCTTTTCGATGTATTCGCCGACGCGGTCCACCGTCTCCGCCACGTCGCGGCCGTTGGCGTGGGCGTAGACCATCACGCCGCTGCGGCTGCGCCCGCCGAGAAGCTGGTAGAGCGGCAGGCCGGCCGCCTTCGCCTTGATGTCCCACAGCGCCGTGTCCACCGCCGCGATGGCCGACATGGTGACCGGCCCGCGCCGCCAGTAGGCGCCCTTGTACAGATACTGCCAGATGTCCTCGATCTGGTGCGGGTCGCGTCCGATCAGGCAGGGGATGACATGGTCGTTCAGGTAGGACGCCACGGCCAGCTCCCGCCCGTTCAGCGTCGCGTCGCCGATTCCGTACAGGCCTTCGTCGGTGACGATCTTCAGCGTGACGAAGTTCCGGCCGGGAGAGGTGACGATGACCGAAGCGCTCTGAATCTTCATGAAGGTGGGCTCCGAATGGATGATCCGGGTTAGGCCGGACGGGTGGTTTGCGTGGCCGCCGCGTCGCTGTCGAACAGGTCGGGGAAGCGCTGGGCCAGTTCGGGCAGGGATTTCAGGATCTCGCGCAGGTGCGTGCGCATGGCGGCCTCGGCGGTGTCGGGGTTGCGCGACGCCATGCCGTCGAGGATCCGTTCGTGCTGGACGATCAGCCGGTCGAGCGGCGTCGCCTGCGGCAGGCTGAGGTAGCGCACGCGGTCCATCTGGGCCTTGGTTTCCTCCACCACCCGCCAGGCGTATTCGCATTCCACGCCCAGCGCGATGCTGCGGTGGAACGCCTCGTCCAGCGCCAGGAAGCGTTCGTGCTGCTGGTCGGCGGCGGCCTCGCGCTGCGCCCGCAGGTTGGCGCGCAGCAGGTCGATGACGCCGGGGGACAGCTCCTCGCTGGCCCGGCGGACCACGGCCAGCTCCACCGCCTCGCGGACGAAGCGGGCGTCCATCACCTGCTTGGCGGAAATCTTCACGACGAACGTGCCGCGCTGCGGGCGGATGGTGACCAGGCCGGCTTCGCTGAGCTTGATGAAGGCCTCCCGCACCGGCTGGCGGCTGACGCCCAGCTGGCCGGCGACCTCCTGCTCGGACAGGGGTTGGCCGGGCTGGAACCGCATCGTGACGATGGCCTGGCGCAGTTCGCGGAAGACGCGCCGCGCCACGGGTTCGGACGAATCCGGTTCCAGCCTCATCAACATGCTCGTCCTCTCGCTTTTCCTGCGCCCGATCCCCCGAACGGCGAGGACCATCTTGCATCGGGTTGAAGGCCATTGCCAACACCATTCTTGTCTACTACCATACCAGACGACACGCAAACAATCGCCGTGCGTTGCGCGGCCTGTTTCTGGAGGGAGGGAACATGAGCATCATCACCCGCGCGTGGCGTGCGGCCAAAATTGGCATCATGGCTGGCGGCATCGCGGCTGGCGGCCTTGCGCTTGGTGGCTTCGCGTTCGGCGGCGCCGCCCTGGCGGCCGACTACACGCTCAGCGTGAACACGGCGCTGGCCCAGCAGGACCCGCTCTACAAGGGCCTGGAGGAGTTCAAGCAGAACGTCGAGAAGCGGACCAACGGCAAGGTTGCGGTGCGCCTGTTCCCCGGCTCGCAGCTCGGCAAGGACGAGGACGTTCTGGAGCAGGCCCGCGCCGGCGCCGGCGTGGCGGTGGTCGTGGACGGCGGCCGTCTCGCGGTCTTCGTGAAGGAGTTCGGCGTGCTCGGCGCCCCCTACCTCGCGCAGGGCTACGAGGGCATCCGCAAGGTCGTCACCTCGCCGCTGTTCGACCAGTGGTCGGAGAAGTTGCGCAAGGCGTCGGGCCATCAGGTGCTGTCCTTCAACTGGTGGCAGGGCGAGCGGCACCTGCTGACCAACAAGCCGGTCAAGAGCCCGGCCGACCTCAGCGGCATCCGCATGCGCACGCCGGGCGCGCCGGTGTGGATGGAGACGATCCGCGCCATGGGCGCCACGCCGACCCCGATGGGCTGGTCGGAGGTCTACACCGGGCTTCAGCAGAAGGTGATCGACGGCGTCGAGGCGCAGCACCCCGCCAGCTTCGGTTCCCGCCTGTACGAGGTGACCAACCACGTCACCAAGACCGGCCACATCAACCTGATCACCGGCATCGTCACCAGTGCGGCCTGGTTCGACAAGCTGCCGGCCGACCTCCGCCAGGTGCTGAAGGAAGAGGCGCTGAAGGCCGGCGACAGCGCGTCGCGCGCGACCGAGGCGTCGCTGGCCGATTTCGAGAAGCAGATGAAGGACAAGGGCATGACAATCACGGAGATCGACGTGACCCCGTTCCGCACGGCGACCCAGCCGGTCTACGAGAAGCTCGGCTACGCCGACCTTCATCAGGAACTCCGGAAGATCCTGCAGAACTGACGCCGCGCTGCGTCACGGCCACCGTCGCAATCAAGGGATTTCCCCATGGCGCACTGGTTCCATAAGGCAGAGGCGTTCCTGGCGATGCTTCTCCTCGCAGTCATCGTGCTGCTCGTCTTCGCGGCCGGCTTCATGCGCTGGTTCGGATACCCGCTGGTCTGGTCGGTGGACGTGGCGCAGCTGCTGTTCGTCTGGGTCAGCTTCCTCGGCGCCGACATGGCGTTGCGCAAGCGCGCCCACATCGGCATCGACTATCTCGTGAAGCGTTTCCCCGCGCTCAGCCGGGCCGTGCTCGACCTTGCGCTGGGCGTTGTCGTGCTGGCCTTCCTGCTCACCATGGTGGTGATGGGCTACCAGCTCACCATGCTGAACCTGGAACGGCAGTTCGGCGACAGCGGCATCAGCTACGCCTTCGTGACGGCCGCGGTCCCGGCCGGTTGCCTGCTGCTGGCCATCACCCTGCTCGCCCAGATGGCCGAGACCCTGCGACAGCTCCGCAGCCATCCGAAGCCGGTCTTCGCCCCCGCCACGGCCCCCGTCACCGCCGAGATCGAAGAGGTCGTGCCATGATCCTGCTCGCCGTCACCTTCTTCGTTCTGATGGCGCTGGGTCTGCCCATCGCCTTCGCCATCGGCATCGCCGGCTTCTCCTTCTTCGCCACCAACGACATCATCCCGATGTCCATCGGCGTGCAGCAGGTCGCCACCGCGTCGCAGAGCTTCCCGCTGCTGGCCGTGCCCTTCTTCGTGCTGGCCGGCCACATGATGAACCGCACGGGCATCACCAGCCGGCTGATCGCCTGCTCCAACGTGCTGGTGTCGTGGATGTCGGGCGGCCTCGCCCAGGTCTGCATCGTGCTGTCCACGCTGATGGGCGGCGTCTCCGGCTCGGCGGTGGCCGACGCCGCGATGGAGGCGCGCATCCTCGGCCCCAGCCTGGTCGCGCGCGGCTATTCGCGGGGCTTCACCTCGGCGACCATCGCCGTCGGCTCGCTGATCACCGCGACCATCCCGCCGAGCCTGGGCCTGATCCTCTACGGCTTCGTCGGCAACGTGTCGATCGGCCGCCTGTTCCTGGCCGGCGTCATTCCCGGCCTGCTGATGATGGCCGGCCTGATGACGACGGTGTGGTTCATCGCCCGCCGGCGCGGCTACCGTCCGGAGATGGCGCAGCGCCCGACGCTGCGCGCCGTGGGCCGCGCCATGGCCGACGCCAAGTGGGCGCTGCTGTTCCCGGTCGCGCTGCTGTTCGCCATCCGCGGCGGCCTGTTCACCCCGTCGGAGGTCGGCGCCTTCGCCGTCGTCTACGCCGCCGTGGTCGGCTTCTTCCTGCACAGGGAACTGACCTGGGCCGGCGTCGTCGAGGCCCTGCGCGAGGCCGTGGTGGACACCGGGCTGATCATGCTGATCATCCTGTTCTCCGGCATGGTCGGCTACGCGATCATCTTCGAACAGGCGCCGCAGTCCATCGCCGCCGCCATGACCGAGCTGACCCGCGAACCGCTGCTGGTCGTCGGGCTGATCCTGGTCTTCCTGTTCATCGCCGGCCTGTTCATCGAAAGCACGGTGCTGGTCCTGCTGCTGACGCCGATCTTCCTGCCCATCGTCGCGCCGCTGGGCGTCGATCCGGTGCATTTCGGCATCCTGATGATGACCATCGTCACGCTGGGTTCGATGACGCCGCCGGTGGGGGTCGCGATGTACACGGTGTGCAGCCTGCTGGATTGCCCGGTGGAGGAGTACATCGTCGAATCGATCCCCTTCGTCGCGACCGTCATCGCCCTGGTCGTGGTTCTCGCCCTGTGGCCCGGTCTGGTGCTGTTCCTGCCGAACGCCCTGATGTGATACGGACGGCGCCTGAAGGCGCCGTCCGTATCACCCTCTCGATCAATGCTATCGCATTGATCTGCCGGGTTTCACCGGCGGCGCTCAAGGGAAGCGTTCAAGCGCCGCCGGTATGATCCCTCCGGGCGGGCCGTCGCAGTGCGGCGGCTCGCCCGGCCACGCCGGAGCCTCTGTACGGGGTGCCGGTTTCCGGTGGTTTCCACCGGCCGAACCGCCATTGGCTTGCCAATGGCGGTTCGGCCGTTTGAGCCGGCGGTTCCGGCGCGGCGCTCTGCGGTTTCGCGGCTGTTGAAATTGATAATGACTCGCAGTATCAAATAGGCGGGTCTGGTCGCGCCGGGCGCCGGGCGCCGAGCCCTCGGTGAAGCCGTCAACGAAGCCGCGAAACCGTCAGCGAAGCCAGTGTGGGAGCAAGGCCGATGTGCGAACGTTGCCCAACCACCCAGCCACACCATCCGTCCCGAAGCGGGGGGCGCCGCAAGCTGTGGGCCATCCCCAGCGAATTCCATTGCTCGATCGTCGGGACCTGCCTGTCGTCCAGCGACATCGCGTGGCTGTGCCGCCGCCTCGGCCTTGCCCCGTCGGCGGACGCGCGTCCCTATGACATCCACCGTTACTTTGTTGAACGCGCCGGCACCGACGGCCCGGAAGCGCGTCTGATGCACAAGCGGATGGACGAGAATTTTTCCGGCGCCATCCGCCGCTTCGGCCGCGAAGACACGGAGGAAGGCTGGCTGGCCTTGTGGGAGAGTTCGGTGGCCACGGGCAGTGCGGCGGCGGCCTATTGGGCGTTGCTGAGCCACGCGGGCATCCCCGATGCGGTGCGGGCGCGGGCCTTTGCCGACGTTCACATGCTGTCGCACCTGATGGGTGGCGAAAACCGGCGGCAGCTTCGCGAGAACCAGGACCTGGCCCGGCGGTATGCGGACCTCGAAGCCCGGCTGGTCCGGCAGGAGCGCTCCTCCGCCGACCGGCTGGCCGAGAAGGACGCGCGCATTCGCGACTTGGAAGCGCAGCTGGCGGAACGGCGCGCGCCTCCCCCCGCCGTCCCCGCTGCTCCGGCGGACCCCACGGCCCGACGCGGCGGACGCCTGCTGCGCGAGGTGGGTGCGCTGCGCCGGCGGGTGACCGTGGAACGCATGCGCGCCCGCCACGCGGAAGCCGAGGTGGAACGGCTGCGCCATCTCCTCGATGGCTTGGCCGCGCCGCGCCCGGCGACGTCGCGGGCCCTGCCGGAAGCGGGAGTGCCGGTCGGTACAGGCGCCGTCAATCCGGCCGGGGCCGATCTGGGCGGGCAAGCCATCCTCTACGTCGGCGGGCGTCCGAGCACGCTGCCCCATCTGCGTGCGGCGGTGGAGACCCGCAACGGCTGTCTGCTTCACCACGACGGCGGTTTCGAGCAGGCGACGCGCTGCCTGGAGGGGCTGGTCGAGCGCGCGGACGTGGTGGTCTGTCCCGTCGATTGCGTCAGCCACGATGCGTGCCTTCGCGTCAAGGGGCTGTGCCGGAGGATGGGCAAGCCCTTCGTCCCGATGCGCAGCGCGGGCGCGTCCTCCTTCGCCCGCATGCTCGGTTCTCTCGGACGGTCGGGCGCGGAGCCGGCGGCCGGACCTTATCTCCGCTCGAAATGATAATGAGAATCATTTACATTTGAAGTCGAAGCCGAGGCGCTTCCCGTTCGTCTGAGAAGGGGCGGTGGTTCCTTCGGAGATGCAGTCCCTTCGGAGATCGAGTGAGATGAGCGCTGGCAAGCCGCGCACGCGGCTGTGGTTCCTGTGGCATTCCTGGCTGGCGATGCCGGTCTGGGCCTTCCTGTTCTTCGTTTGCCTGACCGGCACCATCGCCGTCGTCAGCACGGAGATCAACTGGCTGGTCGATCCCTCCATGCGGGCGTCCGGCGGGGGCGAGCCCCTGCCGCCCAGCGCGCTGATCGCCGCGGCCGAGGCGGCGGCGCCGGGCGGGCGGGTGAGTTCGCTGAGCTGGGGCGGCTCCCACATGGCGGTGGGCGCCCGGATGGCGATGCCGGACGGCACCTTCACCACCGCCTGGGTCAACCCGGTCACCGGGGCGGTGCAGGGCATGTCCACCGGCAACTCGTTCCGCGAGTTCTTCCGCGCTCTGCACGGCTGGCTGCTGACCTTCCCGACCGGCTGGTATCTGGTGACGCTGCTGGCGATTCCCCTGCTGGGGTCGCTGATCACCGGCATGGTGGTCTACAAGCGCTTCTGGCGATCCTTCTACCAGCCGCGCATCCGCTGGAGCCAGGCGCCGCGCGTGATGTGGGGCGACCTGCACCGCGTCGCCGGAACCTGGTCGATCTGGTTCATCGCCATCATCGCCGTCACCAGCCTGTGGTTCCTGATCTACATCGCGCTGATCCATCTCGGTCTGGGGCTGGGCGGCGGAAAGCCGCCGGTGATGGTCGAGCGCGAGCAGATTCCGGTGACGGCGACCGCGCCCAAGGTCGATGCCGACGCCATCCTGACCGCCGCCATCACGGCCCTGCCGGACATGCGGCTGCGCTATCTCGGCCTGCCGGGAACCGCCTATGAGCCGGCCACGGTGTACGGCTCCAGCGGGCAGGCGCCGCTGCTGCCCGACTATGTCCGGGTCAACCCCTTCACCGCGACGGTGATCGCCGTGGAAGGCGGCCTGGACGGTGCGTCGGGCGTCGAGCTGACCCGCACCGTCATGCGCGCCCTGCACACGGGCGACTTCGGCGGCCTGCCGATCAAGCTCGTCTGGTTCACCTTCGGCCTGCTGATGACCCTGCTGGTGTTCAGCGGCATGCTGATCTGGATGAAGCGGACGGCGCGCGCCACCGTCGAGGCGGTGCGCCAGCTCAAGCTGGTGGAGGAGTCGTCCAATGCGTAGGCTCTGGCAGCGCGGCAAGTTCCATCTCAGCGCGCTGATGATGCTGGTGCCGCTTCCCTTCCTGCCCAACTACCTGGCGCCGAAGCCGATCTTCGCGCCGCCCGAGATCCGGCGGGACATCGGGGTCGGCCCCTTCGCCGTCACGCTGGTCACCTACGACCAGGCGCCCCACCGGGGGCCGACGGGGGAACGGATGAAGCAATACACGATCCGCCTTCAGCCCGGAGACGTCGACCGCGTGCGCGGCGTCTTCCTGCGCGTGGGCAAGCCGCGCAGCCTGCGCACGGCCGGCGCCCTGGGCTTCGGCAACCCCTATGAACGCAAGGCGGAGGTGACGGTGCCGGCGGAACCGACCGGAACGGAGGAATTGTGGCTGACGGTGGAGGATTGGAGCGGGCGGGCGCATCAGGCGTCCGTGCCGCTGGCGGACATTCTGGGAGGCAAGCGATGAACCTGCGCGTTTTCATAGCGGCGACCCTGGCCGTGCTGTCCGCCGCCTCCACCGCCCAGGCCCATTACCCGGTCTGCGAATGCCGGATGGTGGACGCCCGGACGGTGCAGTGCACCGGCGGCTTCTCCGACGGGTCGAAGGCGGCGGGGGTGGTGCTGGACGTCATCGCCTACGACGAGCAGGTGCTGGTCAAGGGCAAGCTGGGGCCGGATTCCACCCTGTCCTTCGCGCGCCCGGAGCAGGACTTTTACGTCCTGTTCGACGCCGGTCCCGGCCACACGGTCGAGATCGAGCACAGCGCCATCAAATAGAGCCCCGGACCATGCACCATCAGATCGTCACCCGCGCGGGGGGCGAGCGCGAGACCCTGTGGGTCCTGCTCGCCGTGGGCGTGATCCTCGCGTCCGCCGCCACGGCGGTCGGGCTGCGGCCGGCGCCGGTCGCGGAAGCACCGGTGGCCGCCCACCAGATCGACTCCCGCACCGGCCTGACCGCCGCCGAGCAGGGCCTCCACGCCGACCTCAAGGTGGCGGCGGAGGAGATCGCCGCCCTGCGGCGGGCCGACAGCCGGGTGCCGACGCCGGTGGAACTGGCCGCCCAGGCGCTGCCGCCCTTCGTCGCCGACCCCAGCGCCACCGCGCGCGGCGGCCACGCCTGG
>JAEZID010000187.1 GCA_023416195.1 Pseudomonadota bacterium
GGGGGGGAGATGCAGAAGATCCTGGTGATCTTCATCGGCTCCGTCTTCCAGCTCATCATCATGGTGGCGGTGATCGTGGCGGGCATCCGCACCGATCTGGTGGAGGCCGCCTACACGCTGGGCGCCAAGCGCAAGGGCGTGGTGCTGCGCGTGCTGCTGCCCGCCTCCGCCCCGCAGATCTTCGAGGCGCTGCGCCTCGTGCTCGGCTGGGCCTGGACCTACGTCATCGTGGCGGAGCTGGTCGGGGCGTCGCGCGGGATCGGGCACATGATCATCGACGCGCAACGCTTCCTCGACACCGGGCAGATGATCTTCGGAATCTTCGTCATCGGCCTGATCGGGCTGGTCACCGATTTCCTGTTCCAGGCGGTCAACGCCCGCCTTTTTCCCTGGGTCAAAGGACGATAGGGCGAGATCGCGATGAGCAAGCTGTCCATTCGGGGCGTCGAGAAGACCTTTCCCGCCCGGCGCGGCGCGGCCGCCACACGCGCGCTGGAGCCGACCAGCCTGGAGGTCGCCGACAACGACTTCATCACCATCCTGGGGCCGTCCGGCTGCGGGAAATCCACGCTGCTGCGCGTTGTCGCCGGGCTTGAGACGCCAAGCGGCGGGGAGGTTCTGCTGGACGGGCAGGCGGTGGCCGGACCCGGCCCCGACCGGGGCATGGTGTTCCAGTCCTACACGCTGTTCCCGTGGCTGTCGGTACGCGACAACGTCTGCTTCGGCCTGCGCGAGCGCGGCATGGCGCGGGTCGAACAGTTGGCGATCGCCGACCGCTTCCTGGCCCAGGTCGGGCTGAAGGGCTTCGAGAACCACTTTCCGGCCCAGCTGTCCGGCGGCATGCAGCAGCGCACGGCGCTGGCCCGCGCGCTGGCCAACGATCCGAAGATCCTGCTGCTGGACGAGCCCTTCGGCGCGCTCGACCACCAGACGCGGGAGCTGATGCAGGAACTGCTGCTGGGGATCTGGGAAGCCGACCGCAAGACGGTGCTGTTCGTCACCCACGACATCGACGAGGCCATCTTCATGGCCAGCCGCGTCGTGGTGATGTCGGCCCGTCCCGGCCGGATCAAATGCGACATCGCCATCGACCTGCCGCACCCGCGATCCTACAAGATCAAGACGACGCCGGCCTTCGCCGCCTACAAGGAACGGCTGACCGAGGAAATCCGCGTCGAGACCATCAAGGCGCTGAGCATGGAAGCCTGACGCTGCATCAGTCGTCCGCGCCGGTGCGGACGACCAGATCCGACAGGGCGATGCCGGCGCGCTTGGCGTCGGCGGCGAGGTCGCGCTGGTTGTTCCAATGGGTGCGCCCGTCGATCTCCACCAGGCGGCCGTTCAGCTTCGCCACCCACACGCCCGTCGTGGCCATGTGGACCACCTGCGCCAGACGGCGCGCGGACGCGGTGTCGGGCCGGGCGGCGGCCGCGGGGCCGGGCCTGGACTGCGTGCGGTCGAAGAACGGAATGTCGGGATAGCCGCTGACCGGGTGAAGCGGGTGCCGTTCGCGGCGGTCGCTGGGGCGGTGCGACGGGGTGGCAACGGTGAGTTGCGGGCGTCCGATGAAGCTCATGGCGTGCAATCCTGGGCGTTTCAATCCACCGGCTCGTTTGGCTCTTGGCAGGTGGTTACGTCTCTAAACTTCCATGAACGGTCGGCCGAAGTAAAGAGGAAAATTCGGCGTTTACTCTTATTAATCATTCGCGAAATTTGAAGAGATAAGAGAAATGTAAGGAAACATTGAATACAATTTTATGGAATACGACCGTCTTCTCGGTGGTATCACCAATGGATGGGGTGTTCGCAGCCGAAACTTTGGCGCGACCATTGGGTTGAGGGGGCTGGACGGCAACGAACTCAGCAGGAGGAAGAGATGGCCGCGGACAACCCCAACACTCAGGCCCGGAAAGACGAACCCCGGAACGAGGGCGAAGGCAACCGCACCGCCGACAAGCAATACCGCCAGGGCGTGCAGGAACACGTCCAGCACCACGACGTCGAAGGCGACGCCAAGCGCGCCCGCGATGCCGTTGACGGCCCCGAAGGCGATGAACTGCGCCGCGCCGAGGAGAAGGGCAAGAGCCACGCCAAGGGCGAGGACCCGCAGCTGAAGGGCTGACCGCTTTGAAATTTCAAACGGACATTTCAAACGGTTGAAACGTCTATGCGCGCCGGGGCGGCCACGGGTTGGCCGCCCTTTTTTCATACCCCGGAATAGTCACACGCAAAAGGGTGTTCGATCCGTAAATCATGAGCGTGGCCGTTGGCTGTGAAGCCGTCCGCGCCCAGGATACGAGTAAGAAATACGGGTAGGAACATGTCGAAGAAAATTGCAGTGATTCTGTTCGGTGCTCTCGTGCTTGCCGGCTGCTCGAATCTCAACCACCGCGAACAGCGCACGCTGAGCGGCGGTGCGATCGGCGCGGCGGGCGGCGCCGCCATCGGCGCCTTGACCGGCGGCAGCGCGGTCATGGGCGGCGTGATCGGCGGCGCGGCCGGCGCGGCCGTGGGCGCGCTGACGTCGGACGGCAAGCGGCGCTAAGCTCGATCACCCCCCTCTCCCGCCCGCGGCGGGAGAGGGGAACTCACCCTTCGTCGTCCTCGCCAAGGGAATCCAACGTCAGCGGGCGGACTTGCAGGCGCGGGTCCTCGACATGGGGTGGGGCGGGTGGCGGGGCCGTGGGCCTTGCCGGAGCCGGCCCCTGAATCGCCGCCCCCTGAGTGGCAGCCCTCTGAACCGCCGGCCCCTGAACCGCCGGCCGGCGGGCCGGCGCGCGGACCGGCTTGTTGACCCCGCCCCTGGGGCCGATGCTGGGAGAATCTCCGAAGTCCGGCAGCGGCGGGATGCGCTCCATCACCATGCGGATCAGCTGGGCGATGCGGTCCGTCTGGGTGCGCAGATGCTGGCCGCGTTCGCCGTCGTAGAGCGGGTCGTCCAGGAACTTTCGGATCTCGATCAGGCCGCGCAGCTCGACCCCGCAAACCTCGTGCGTGCCGATGGGCAGCGCCTTGACCCGCACGAAGGTCGCGAAGAAGGCGGCGCTCTCCTCCACGAACAGGACCACCATGCGGGCGTGCAGACGCTCCAGCGCGGTGGTCATCGGGCCGATCAGCTCCTCCATGTCCGACGGGGCGGCGTCCAGCCGCTCCTGCGTGACGGCGGCCAGCGCGAAGAAATCGCGGACCTTGCGGGTGAACTTGCGGTAGCGCCCCATCCCGCCGACCGAGACGCGCTCGCGCGCCGCCGCCCCCAGCTCGCCCGCCTTCTTCAGCATGGCGTCGAGCTGCATCAGCAGCTTGGCGACCTCGCGCTGGCGCTGCGCCGCGCTGACCATGGGCGCGGCGGGAGCCTGGCGTCGCGGAGGAGGGGGGCGGCCGTTCATTCCGTCCTTGCTTACTTGCCCGTGCGGAGCGTCAGGTTGCGCTGGCTGCCGCCGCGCATCACCGTCACCTGCATCGGCGTGCCGGCGCGCACCAGCCCGACGCGGTTGCGGAAGTCGGTGGCGCTGCGCACCGGGCGTCCTTCCACCGCCACCACCACGTCGCCGCTGCGCAGGCCGGCGCTGTCGGCGGGGGAGCCCGGCTCGACCTTGGCGATCACCGCGCCGGCGTCGCCGGCCAGATTCATGCTGTCGGCCAGATCGGGGGTCAGATCCTGGATCGCCACGCCCAGCCGGCCGCGCCGCACCTCGCCATACTCGACCAGCTGTTCCATGACCGAGCGCACGATGCTGACCGGAACGGCGAAGCCGATGCCGACCGAACCGCCGGCCGGGCCGATGATGGCGGTGTTGATGCCGACCAGTTCCCCGTTGAAGTTCACCAGCGCGCCGCCGGAGTTGCCGGGATTGATCGAGGCGTCGGTCTGGATGAAGTCCTCGTACCCCTCGACCTTCAGCCCGCTGCGGCCGAGCGCCGAGACGATGCCGGAGGTCACCGTCTGCCCCAGCCCGAACGGGTTGCCGATGGCGACCACGAAATCGCCGACCTGCAACCGGTCCGAATCGCCCCAGGGCAGGGCCACCAGATTGTCGGCCTGGATCTTCAGAAGCGCGATGTCGGTCGCCGCGTCGCGCCCGACCAGGGTGGCGCGCAGGCGGCGGCGGTCCTTCAGCGTGACCGCGATCTCCTGCGCGTTCTCGACGACATGGGCGTTGGTGACGACGTAGCCGCGCCGGGCGTCCACGATCACGCCGGACCCGGCGCTGACCTGCGGGCGGGCCTGCTGTTCGGGGATGTTGAAGAAGCGGCGGAAGAACGGATCGCGCAGCAGCGGATTTTCCGCCTGCGGGGCGCGCGACAGGACGGCGATGTTCACCACGGCGGGGGTCACCTTCTGAAGCATCGGCGCGATGGTGCCCGCCCCGCTGATCCCCGCCGGAAGCGCCGCCGGCGCCGGACCCGCCAAAAGCCCGGCGCCCAAAAGCCCGGCGCCCAAAAGACCGGCCATGCACGCCGCCGCAAACCGCACCGTCTTCCTCATCGCGCAACCCCTCCGACCCGTTTCGCCCCGACTCGTTGGCCTTATGCCGGCGGGGGAGATTTGGGAGAAAACCGCAATCGGTTCAAGCCTATTGCGGGAGCTGGTACCCTTCGGCTCGTGCTTCTGTTTACTCGACACGCGAACACGGCCAAGGACCGAAGAACGGATGCCCCCCAGAATAACCGTGAAATCCGCGTCCGGAACCGAAAGCCGGGCGCTGCCGGCCGACGCGGCCCTGATGATGGCGAACCCGATGGTGCTGCCGATCACCGGCCTGCGCCTGCTGGCCGAGGCCAGCCACACCATGGCGACCTGCTGGCCGGCGGCGTGGCTGGTCGCCAGCTCGCCTTTCTTCTGGGCGCCGCCGCTGTGGGTGCTGGCGATGATGGCGTCGTCCTCGGCGGACCCGCATGGCGGCGTCGCCGGCAGCACGGCGACGGTTCAGGAGTCACGCCGCCGGGAATCACGCCGGTAGCGGCACGGGAAGCCCCGTTTCGGATTCCATGGCGGCGGCGGCCACCACCTCTTGCAGGTCGGCCGGCGCGATGGGCTTGTGCAGCAGGATGCAGCCGCTCCGCGCCGCGTCGCGCAGGCGTTCGGGGTCGGTGTCGCCGGTGACGATGATCCCCGGCAACGGCCGTCCCACCCGCTGGGCGACCAGCGCCACCAGTTCCGCCCCGTTGTGGGGGCCCGGCAGGCGGTAGTCGCTGACCACCGCGTCCGGCCGCTCGTCGAGCTTCTCGACCGCCGCCAGCGCGCTCGGGCCATCGGCCGCCGAGGTGACGCGGTGCCCGGCGTCCTCCAGGATGCGGCGAAGCGCCGCACGCTGGTCGGCGTGGTCCTCCACCAGCAGGATGCGCAGCGACCGGCCGTAGCCGAGCCTTTGAACGGCCGGACGACAGGGAGCGGCGCGCGTCCCGTCGCTGGCGGTCAACGGCACGGTGACCGCGAACAGCGACCCCCGGCCCGGCCTCGACCGCACCGTCAGCGGGTGGCCCAGCAGATGGGCGGTCCGCTGCACCACGGACAGGCCAAGGCCCAGCCCCTGGCGGTGATCGCGCGCCGAATTGTCGAGCTGGACGAAATCCTCGAAGACGGCGGACAGCTTGTCGATCGGAATGCCGATGCCGGTGTCCCACACCTCGATGCGCAGGTGCCCGCGCCGGCGGCGGCAGGCCAGCAGGATGCCGCCCGCGTTGGTGTAGCGCACCGCGTTGGCCAGCAGGTTGCCGACGATGCGGCCCAGCAGCATCGGGTCGCTGCGCACCGTCTCACGGCAGGGGCGGAAGCGGATCTCCAGCCCCTTTTCCAGGGCAAGGCCGCGCACCTCGCCCAGCTTGGCGTCGAGGATGTCGTCCAGCGGCACGTCGGTGACCTGCGGGCGGACGGTCCCGGCCTCCAGCGTCGACACGTCCAGCAGCGCGTTCAGCAACGCCTCGCCCGACTCCATGGCGCGGCCCAGGCGGGCGAGGTTGTCGCGGTCGCGCGCGTCGGCGAGGCTCTCGTTCAGCAGGTAATGGTACAGCCGCATGGCCTGGAAGGGCTGGCGCAGGTCGTGGCTCGCCGCCGCCAGGAAGCGGGCCTTGGCGCCGTTGGCCAGTTCGGCCTCGCGCCGGCCGCGCGCCTCCTCGATCAGCAGATGCTCGCGCTCAGCGGTCGCGGCGTGCAGCCGCTCCCCGGCCAGGGCCAGCACGGTGGCGAGGTCGTTCAACTCGCTGACCGCGCCCGGCTTCGGCGCCGGCACCGGGCGCCCGTCCTCCAGCGCGGCGGCGGCCTCGCTCAGACGCCGGATCGGCGCGGCGATGCGGCGGCCGTAGCGGATGGCGCCAAAGGCGGCCAGCGCGATCAGCGCGGCGCCGAGGCCGGTCATGGCCCACAGGCTGCGCCGCACGGAGGCTTGCAGCCGGTCGTCCGGCACGCCCAGCCCGACCGTCCATCCGGCCCCGTTCAGGTGGCGGAATCCCATGGTCAGGTCGCTGCCCATCAGGCTGAAGCCGCCGACCACGCCGTCCATGGCGTTGGCGACCCCGTCCCTGTACCAGTCCGGGACGGTGCGGCCGACGTAGCGGTCGGGTTCCGGGGCGCGGGCCAGGATGCGCCCGTCGCCGTCCACGACGACCGCCACCAGATCGTCGGGGAATTGCTGGGCGCGCAGCATGTCGGTCCACCGTTCGGCGCGGACGGTGACGCCGATCACCGTTTCCACCAGGCCGTGGCGGCGCAACGGCACGGCCACCGCGGCCAGGGGCGGCCGTTCGTCGGCGGCGGGCAGCAGGGCGGAGACGACCGGGCGGCCGGTGACGATGGCCTTGCGGACGGTGGCGGCGTAGGGGGCCGATTCCGGTCCCGGAGCGCCTACGGCCGTGTCCATGAGGATCCGGCCGTAGGCGCTGGCGAGAAACACCGAATGCCAGTGCGGATGCCTTTCCTGAAGCATCGCCGCCGTGGTGTGGAAGCCGACGGGGTTGTCGCCGGGAAAGCCGCCGCCGATGGCCACGGCCTCCAGCGTGCCGGTGATGGCCGCGATGTCCTGATCGACCGTGAAGGCCAGGGACCGCGCCATCTCGCGCAGGTCGTCTTCCGCCGCGCGGCGCTGGCTGCCGGCGTTCCAGACGATCAGCAGCAGCGACAGCACCAGCATCGGGGCCAGCACGGCCACCGTCAGAACGGCCAGATGCCAGCGCAGGGGCATCGCCCGCGCCGCCGGTGCGCGATCGGCCGACAGGCCGGGCAGGGGCGGGATCCTTTCCATGTGACTAGATGTATTCCGCCTGTGGAGAAGCCGTTATGGCTTTTTGCGGGCAACTGCGTCCCAAGGGCGCACCGGCTTTACCGGAACTCCGGCCGGGAGTAGTGTCTTTTATCACTTTCGGCCGGTTTTGTCCGGCGGGGTTTGGACATGAGCGACGTTCCCATGCTCGAACTGACCGAGCAGGACTACCTTCAGATGGAGGAGGCGCTGTCGCAGACGGCGCGCGGCCGCGCCTTTCTGCGCATGCGCGACCGCCGGTTCCGCGTCGTCGCCGTGGACGAATTCCAGCGGCTGGTCGGCTCGCTCGAACAGCAGGTCAACCGCCTGCGCGGGGTGGAGCCCGGCGCCATGGCCCGCGTGTCGGGCGAGGGGCTGCCGCTGCTCCAGCAGGAACTGACGGCGATCACCCAGGTCGTGCGCGAGACGCGCAGCGACATCGCCGCGCTGAAGCCCGCCGACACCGGCGCCAACCGCATCGAGGCGGCGACCGGCGAGCTGGACGAGATCGTCGCCGCGACCGAGCGCGCCACCACCGACATCCTGAACGCCACCGAGAAGATCCAGGAAATCACCCAGTCCATTCCGCGCGACAACGAGGACGTGGCGGAAATGGCCGACGCCATCGAGGCGTGGTGCATCGAGATCCTGACCGCCTGCTCGTTCCAGGACATCACCGGCCAGCGCACGACCAAGGTCGTCAACACGCTGCGCTACATCGAGCAGCGCGTGAACACGATGATCGAGATCTGGGGGGTGGAGCGCGCCGTCGCGGCCCCAGCGGCCGACGAGGCCTCCTCCCACCGCAAGCTGGGCGACACGCGCCCCGACGCGCATCTGCTGAACGGACCGCAGCTGGGCGGCCCGAGCGTCAGCCAGAACGACATCGACGCGCTGTTCGACGGGTTGGCGAGCCAATTGCCGCAGGTGATGGAACGCGCCGAGCCGGCGGAGGTGCGACCCGCCCCGCCACCGCCGCCCAAACCGGCCCCGAAACCGGCCGCTCCACCGCCCCCTCCGCCATCGTCGGGCGGCGGCGAGGCGATTTCCCAATCCGACATCGACGCTCTGTTCGCCTGAGGCCCCATGGCGAACGACGGATCCATAAAATCCCGGATACGGCTGACGCAGGATCAGCTGGACCGGGTGTGCGAACGGCACGTCCGCTTCATGGAGGGGCGGCCGAACGGCGCGCGCGCCAACCTGCCCTTCTTCGACCTGGCGGGGCTGGACCTGTCCGGGCGCAACCTGACGGGCGCGCATCTGTCGGGCGCGATCCTGCGCGACGCCAAGCTGCGGGGCACCACCCTCGACCACGCCGACCTCTACGGCGCCGACCTGCGCGGGGCCGACCTGACGGAGGCGCGGCTGTACCGCACCGACATGCGCGGCGCCAACGTGCGCGGCGCCATGCTGGACGGCGCCGTAATGGTGGAGGTGGACCTGCGCGACGGCAGCGTCGCCAACCGCAACAGCGCGGGCGAGCTGAAGGTGATCGGTTTCGAGCCGGGGCCGGCGGACATGGGCTCGGCCAAGCTGACCAACGCCGACATGGCGCGGGCCAAGCTGTCGGGCAGTTTCGCGCGGGCGGCGGACTTCACCAACTCCCGCCTGCAAGGCGCGCGGCTGCAGCGCACGGACCTGCGCGACTGCAACTTCTCCGGCGCGGACCTTCAGGGGGCCGACCTGAACGGCGCCGACCTGCGCGGGGCCATCCTCGACGGCGCGACGGTGTCGGAGCTGGACCTCGCCATGTCGATCCGCACGGACGAAGAGGCCGAGGTCGCCGCCGCCGCACCGCCGCCCATCGATGACGATACCGCCCCGGACGACGCTCCCGGCCGGCCGGCCGTGCCGGCGAACGAGATCGAGGCCCGGCTGAAGCAGCATCTGCTGTGGCTGGGCAGCAGCGGGAAGCAGGGGCAGCAGCTCGACCTGTCCGGGCTGAATCTGGACGGGGCCGATCTGTCGGGCAAGATCCTGACGCTGGCCAAGGGCTCCGGCGTGCGCCTGCGCCACGCGCGGCTGAACGGCGCGCAGCTCCAGGCGGCGCAGTTCGACGGGGCCGACCTGCGTTCGGCCGATCTGCGCGGCGCCGATCTGCGCGGGGCCAAGCTCGACCGCGCCATCCTGATCGACGGTTGTCTGGACGGGGCGAACCTCGGCACGCTGCTGATCAGCGCCGGAGCGAAGATCATGCGCGCCTCGCTGGTGCGCGCGCGGCTGGCCGGCGCTTCGCTGACCGCGACCAACATGAAGGGGTGCGACCTGACGCTGGCCGACCTGACGGGCTGCGACCGCAACAGCGCCAACCTCGACGGCGCCATCCTGGAAGGCACGAGGCTGGGCGGGGCGGCGTGAGCGGCGTCACGGTTTTTCGGGGCGGTTTTCGGGGCGGGCTGCCGCCGCAGGATTGAGCCCCGCCCAAAAGAAAGCGGCGCTTCCCAAGGGAAGCGCCGCTTTTTCTGTTTGGCGTTCAACCGGCCGATTGGGGAAGGGCCGCGCCGTGGGGCTGGTGGGCGATGGCCGGAGCGGCCTCGGGCGCCATCAGGGACACCGTCATGGTCGGCGCCTTCCATTGCAGGCTGTCGAAGGCGCCGCAGTGGCCGCACAGTCCGCCCCAGCCGTGGCTGACCGCGTTGCAGGCGTCGCAGGTCCAGGCCGGGTCGGACGGGGCCGCCGCCGCCTGGGCGAGCCACGCGCGCGCGGCTTCCTCGTCGTTGTGCTCGGCCCGCTCCAGATCCGCCAGCAGGCGGTAGAGGCGGCGCGAGGGCTGGATCTCCAGCGCCTTGTTCAGATGCGCGCGCGCCTCGCCCCAAAGCTGCGCGTCGAGGGAGGCGCGGGCAACCGCGATGTGCGACTCGACGTCGTTGGGGGCGAGGTTGCGCAGCTTCTCGAACAGCTTCACGCGGGTCAGCGGATCGTAGCCGTCGACCACCTCGCGGTAGGCGTCGGTCAGGTCCGGGTGCGGGGCGACCCGCCATGTGCGCTCGACCGCCTTGGCGGCGTGCTTGTGCTTGCCGGCGCGAACCAGCAGGCGCGCGGCGCGGGCCGCCGCCGGGACGAAGCCGGGCAGCAGGTCGTGGGCCGCCTGGGCGTGCGACAGGGCGGCGTCGCCACGGCCCCGGCGCTCGGCCTCGAAGCTGCGCTCCAGCAGAAGGGCGGCGCGGTGGCGGCGGCCTTCCTCGGGGTTGATGGCGCCGGCCTGGATGGCCTGCTGAAGCGTGCCTTCGGCCGCCGCCCAGTCGCCCGCGCGGGCTTCCAGGTCATAGAGCGTGCCGAGCAGCCACGGGGTGCTGGGCTGAAGCGACTGCGCCCGGCGGGCGAGCTGCAGCGCCTCGACCCGGTCGCCGGACTTGATCGCCTGGGTCAGCAGGCCGCGCAGGCCGAGAAAGGCCGTTTCCGGCCGGTCGAGCATGGCGGTGAAGTATTCCTTCGCCGCGCGGTCGTCGCCCTGAAGCTGGGCGGCCTGGGCCGACAGCAGCATGGTCAGCGGCGGCTCGTTC
>JAEZID010000304.1 GCA_023416195.1 Pseudomonadota bacterium
CGTCGGCGTTAAGTGAGAGTGTGGATGCGCTCATCGGACGCCCCCTCAACCGCGCGGCTTGGGCGAGCCGTCAACGGCGCGCTCCGTCCAGAAGTCTTCCAGCTTCAGTTCCTTCAGCGCGGCCTTCAGGTATTTCGGCTCGACCCAGCTCGTCAGATCCACGCCGCTGCGGATCAGCTTCTGCTGCTTGGCGAATTCTATGCCGGAGGCGAAGCGGCCCAGCGTCAGGTCGTCCAGCAGGACGCTGACCTGATCCTTCATGGGCGCGCCCTCGTAGTCCTCCTTCAGGACGTTGCGCGGGATGCCCGACTTGGCCCAGGCGTCCAGCGCGCCGTCGCGGTTCTCCTCCAGCGACGCCCAGTGGGCCGCCTTGACGAAGCCGCGCACGACCTTGGCGGTGGTTTCCGGGTTGGCCTTCTCGAACGCCTCGTGCACCAGCACGCCGGTGAAGGTCTGGGCCGAGGCCGGACCCTCCTTGGTGCTGTAGACCACCTTCACCACGCCTCGGTCGCGCAGGGGCAGCAGGAAGTTGGCGCCGAAGGCGGCGTCCACGCTGCCGGACTGAAGCGCGGCCAGCTGGTCGGCGTTCTTCAGCTCCACCAGCGACACGTCCTTGTCGGTCAGGCCGTTGGCCTCCAGCGCCTTCAGCAGGACGAAATGGATGATCGTCGCCTTCTGCACGGCGATCCTGCGGCCCTTCAGATCCTTGACCGAGTTGATCGGCAGATCGGCGCGGGCGACGGCGTAGACCGTGGTGTTGCCGCCCGACGCGACGATCTTGGTCGGCACGCCGCCGGCCTTGCCGATGATGTTCGGCAGGCCGCCGTACACCGCGACGTCCAGCTGCCTGTTGGCGAAGGCCTCGTTGATCGCCGGGCCGGTGGCGTGGAAATAGGTCCACTCCAGCTTGGTCGGCGTTCCCTTGAACTCCTCCTCGATGAAGCCCTTGGTGTGGGCGATGCCGATCAGGCCGGTGCCGTAGGGCTGGCCGGATCCGAACCCGACCGACCCGAAGCGGATGACGGAGGGCGCTTCCTCGGCTGCGGCAACGCCGGTGAACAGCATGGCCGCAGCGGCTAAGGCAGGCAGTAACTTCATGGAAGAGGCTCCTCGATTGGGCAGGGAAGGGTGTGTGTGCCGGCGGCGAAGGCGACGGAGGCGACGGCCATCAGGGCGGCATTGGCCATGATCCCGACGCCGTAGCCGAGGCCCGACGCGTCGATGATCAGCCCGACGACCAGCGGTCCGACGACGAAGCCCATGTCGCCGACCGTGCGCAGCAGGCCGAGCGTCGGCCCGTACCGCCCGTCGGGCGCGCAGGCCGCCGCGAAGGCGGACGACGCCGGGGCGCCGAGCCCCAGCGACAGGCCGAGCAGCATCAGCGCCGCCCAGAACAGGGGCGTGGACTCGCACACGGCGATCAGGCCCAGCGACAGGGCGACCGCCATGGCCGACACGGCGATCAGCGGCCGGCGCGGCAGCCGGTCGGCCAGCCAGCCGGACAAGGGCGTGGTCAGCAGCGTGACCAGGGCGTTCAGCGCCAGGGCCAGCCCGATGGCGTCCGGCGCCATGCTGAACCGATGGGCGGCGACCAACGGGATCAACTGCCACTGCGCCGCCGTGCGGGTGAAGAAGACGCCGAAGGTGATCAGCGAAACGAGCGTGAAGCCCCGATCCCGGACCAGCCGGGCCAGGTCGCCCCGACCGTCCTCCAGCGCCTTGGCCTGGGAACCCTCCGGCCGCGTCTCCGGAATGCAGGCGAAGGCGAACAGGGCCGCCAGGCCGCTCGCCACCGCGAATCCCCAGAAGGGCGCCGTGTAGCCCCAGCGCTCGGCCAGGAACCCGCCGACCGCCGGGCCGATGGCCGTCCCGGTCAGCAGCGCCGTCTGATAGGCTCCCATGCGCCGCCCGCGCGTCCGGTTGTCGCTGAGGTCGGCGATGGCGACCATCGCGCCGGTCATGTAGAGACCCGACCCCACCCCCTGCACGAACCGCCAGACCAGCAGCGCCGCGAAGCTTTCGGCCAGCGCCGCCGCGACCGAGGCCGCCGCCAGGATCAGCGGCCCGCCCCACAGCAGCACGCGCCGCCCGTGCCGCTCGGCCAGGATGCCGGCCGGCATGTTGACGAACAGCCGCGCCACCCCGAACGCCGTGATGATCATCCCGATCAGCACCGACCCGACGCCGAAGGACTGGGCGTAGAGCGAAAGAACCGGGATGACCATGCCCATGCCGCTCATCACGAACAGCACGATGCCCATCATCGGCGCGATGACGCGCCATTCCGACCTGCGGGGGAGAGCGGCCGTCATGCCCGTCACCGCACGGCCGACAGGCGGTCGATCCGCCGCAGCGCCGGGAACTTCCAGGCCCACAGACCGGCGATGGCGACGGCGCCGACACCGCCCGCCACCACCGCCGGCACGGCGCCCAGCAGCGCGGCGAGGGTGCCGGACTCGAACTCGCCCAGCTGGTTGGACGCGCCGATGAACAGCGACGACACCGCGCCCACGCGCCCGCGCATCTGGTCGGGCGTCGCCAGTTGAATGAGCGTCTGGCGCACGAAGACGCTGATCTGGTCGGTCGCTCCCACCACCGCCAGCGCGGCGAAGGACAGCACCGGATCGGCGGACAGCCCGAACACGGCCGTCGCCACGCCGAAGGCGGCCACGGCGGCCAGCATCCAGCGCCCGGCGTGCCGCTCCACGCCCCAGCGGGTCAGCACCACCGCCATGGTCAGAGCGCCGATGGCCGGCGCCGCCCGCAGCAGGCCGAGGCCCCAGGGGCCGACATGCAGGATGTCGCGGGCGAAGATCGGCAGCAGAGCCGTCGCCCCGCCCAGCAGCACGGCGAACAGGTCCAGCGAGATGGCGCCCAGGATCGCCGGCCGGCTGCGGATGAAACCGACGCCCGCCAGCATCGACGACAGGCTCATCCCTCGCGGCGCCAGTTCCACCGCGCGCGGGCGCAGCAGGAGCACCAGGATGGCGGCAATCGCCAGCAGCGCCGTGCTGGCCGTGTAGACCACCGCCGGGCCGGCGATGTAGAGCAGCCCGCCCAGCGCCGGCCCGGCGACCATCGCCGACTGCATGGCCGACGAGTTCCAGGCGACGGCGTTCGGCAGATCCTCGGGCGGCACCAGCGCCGACAGCAGCGCCTGATAGGCCGGCCCCTCGAACGACTTGGCGGTGCCGATGACCGCCACGATGGCGAAGATCGCCACCGGATTCAGCGCCCCGGCGACGGTCAGCGCGCACAGCGTCCCGATGGCGGCGAATTCCACCAGCAGGGCGGCGAACAGCACGCGCTTGCGGTCCACGCTGTCCACCACATGCCCGGCGACCAGCGCCAGGGCCAGCGTGGGCAGGAACTGGAACAGCCCGACGAGGCCCAGATCCAGCGCGCGGCCGGTCATGTCGTAGACCTGCCAGCCGACCGCCACCACCTGCATCTGCATGGCGAGCCACGCCGCGACGCGGGCCAGCCAGAACAGGCGGAAGTTGCGGTGACTCAGCGCCGAACGGCGGCCGGCCGGTTCAACATTCGATTGAAGCATTGACGATCAGGCTTTCGGTTTTCCGTCGGCGCCGCGTTCGGTCCAGAACGTCTCCAGATTCAGCTCCTTCAGGGCGGCCTTCAGGTGCGTCGGGTCGATCCAGGCGTCGAGGTCGATGGGGTTGCGGATCAGCTTGTTCTCCTGCGCGAAGCGCACCCCTTCCTTGTACTGGTCCCGGTAGAAGTCATCGATCAGCGGGGTGTTGCGCCCTTTGAGATCCTGCCCTGCCAGATCGGCGGCCAGCGCCTCCCGCGACGTGCCGGACCGCGCCCACAGATCCAGCAGCTCGTTCCGGTTCTCCTCCAGCGAGGCCCAATGGGCCGCCTTGACGTAGGCCCTGACCACGCGCCGGGTGGTGTCCGGGTGCTTGGCCGCGAACTCCTCGCGCACCGTGAAGGCGCCGAAGAAGCTCGCCGGCTGCGGCCCGCCGCGCGTGTCGGCGATGATGCGGACGATGCCCTTGTCCTGAAGCGCCAGGAAGTTGAAGGTGCCGAACGCCGCGTCCACGTCGCCGGAGGTCAGCGCCGGCATCTGGTCCGACGCCGTCAGGTGGACGATCTGCAAGTCCTTTTCGGCCAAGCCGTGCTCGGCCAGCAGGCGGTTCATCGAAAGGTGGTTGATCGTGCCCTTGGCGACGGCAACCCTCCTGCCCTTCAGATCCCGGATCGCCGTGATCGGCAGATCCTTGCGCACGGCCACATAGAGGTTGGCGACGCCGTAGGAGGCCAGAACCGTCGTCTTCAGCCCGCCGGCCCGCCCGACGATGTTCGGCAGCCCGCCATAGTTGGCGAAGTCCAGCAGGTTGTTGGCCAGCGCCTCGTTGATCGCCGGGCCGGTGCCATTGAAGAAGGTCCACTCGACCTTGACGTTCTCGTCCTTGAACTCCTCCTCGACGAAGCCCTTGGCCTGCAACGTGCCGATGATCCCGGTTCCATAAGGCTTGCCGAAGCCCGCCCCTTGCCCGCCCAGCCGGATCACGGCGGGCGCGTCGCCCGCCATGGCGATGGTCGACGTCACGAGAGTGGCAAGGCCGGCGAACGTCGCCAGCCAGCGCGCGGCGGTTTTCATGGTGTGTCCTTTCCTTCTTCCCCTCTCCCATCGGGGGCGGGCGAGGGCGATTAAGCCGCCTTCGCGGGCTTTGATTCCGGCTTCGGGGCCGGCATTGCCGCCGTCGCGGCGCGCAGGCGGAAGGTCTCGTCCTCGGCCGTGCCGCCCATGCGGCCGCGCTTCCAGCCGAGCGCGCGGGCGTAGCTGCCCAGCTTGCCGGTGGCCGCCAGTTCCTCCTCGTCCACCGCCACCACCGCGTCGGCGGCCGGATCGACGTAGAGCGCGTCCACCGGGCAGTGGATCTCGCACAGGAAGCAGGACTGGCAGTCGTCGCGGCGGGCGATGACCGGCACCTCGCCGGCCTCGCCGTCGAAGACGTTGGTCGGGCAGACCCGGACGCAGAGGTTGCAGGCGGCGCAACGGGATTCGGAGATCAGCGCGATCATGCGGCAACTCCCACGAGGGATTTTGATTCGCGCGCGGTGGCCTCGGCGCGCACCCACAGCTCGTCCAGCCCGCCGGACAGGATGCGGCGGGCAAAGCCCGTGTCCGTGCCCGGATGGTCGAGGCGTTTGTTGATCCCGCGCGTCTCGGTGCGCAGCCGGGCGCTGGCGTACATCCAGCGCGCGGTGGCGACCATGGCGGCGGCCTCGCGGGCGCGGACCGGATCGCTGCCGGGGGCGGGCGCGCGGTCGCGCAGTTCCGTCCACAGCCCGTCCAGCCGGCTCAGCGACACGCCCAGCTTGGCGCCGGTGCGGAAATAGTTGCGGTTCAGCGGCAGCACCTCGGCCTGCGTCGCCAGCACCACGTCGTTCGGCGCATAGACCGGCTTGCCCGTCCCTCCGGCGCGCAACGCGGCCCCGCCAACACCCGCGCGCATGCGCTCGACGCCCGCGAAGCCTTTCGCGAAGCGCGCCGCGCCCGCGCCGGCCAGGGCGCCCGTGGCGATGGCCCAGGAGGCGTTCGGACCGCCGGCCCCGCTGTTGGCGCCGCCGATGTCCTCGCGCGTCGCCGCATCGCCCGCAGCGAAGAGGCCCGGCACCGGCGTGGAACAGTCCTCGCCGGCCAGCCTTATGCCGCCGGTGCCGCGCACCGTGCCCTCCAGCCGCAGCGTCACCGGAAAGGGCTGCGTGAACGGGTCGATGCCCGCGCGGTCGTAGGGCAGGAAGCAGTTGGGCTGGCTGCGCCGCAGATAGCCGCGCATCGCCTCGTCCGCCTTGTCCAGCGTGGCGAAGACTTGCCGCCCCTCGACCAGCCCGCTCGCCACAGTCGTCGCGCGGTCGCCTTTGCCGGGCACCGGCGTGCCGTCCTCATAGGTGAAGCTGGCCCAGAAGAAGGGCAGCCCCTTGGTCACGGCACTGCCCAGCGGCGCCAGCCCGTAGACGCTGGAAAACTCCATGCCCGACATCTCGGCCCCGGCCTCGGCCGCCATCAGATAGCCGTCGCCGGTCAGCACGTTGCAGCCCAGCGCCTTGGACAGGAAGGCGCAGCCGCCGGTCGCCAGCACCACCGCCCCGGCGTTCACACGCCAGTTCTCGCCCGTCCGGCGCAGATGCCCGGCCGCCCCGGCCACGACCCCGTCGCCGTCCACCAGCAGTTCCAGCCCCGGCGCGTGGTCCAGGATGCGCACGCCGGCCTTCTCGACCTGCTGGCGCATGAAGCGCATGTAGTCCGGCCCGCGCAGGTTGGCGCGGTAGGGCTTGCCGGTCTCGTCCACCGGGAAGGGGTAGCCGCGCTCCGCCATCTGGTCGATGCGCCGCCAGGAGACGTCCATGACGCGCTCCATCCAGCCCCGGTCCGCCAGCCCGAGCGTGCCCGGCCAGCGCTGCTCGATGACCGCCTCGCGCCGTCCCGGATCGGGCGGCAGGTACCAGGCGCCGGTGTTGGACGGGGCGGTGGCGCCGCTGGTCCCGACGTAGCCCTTGTCGGCCAGAACGACGCGGGCGCCGGCCTCCGCCGCGGTCAGCGCCGCCCAGGTTCCCGCCGGCCCGCCGCCGAGCACCAGCACGTCCGCGTCCAGGGTTAAGGTCGATGTCTGGGCCATGGAAGGTTCCCTGGGAATGGGCAAGGCGGGGGTGTTGCGGGACGGAAGGCTTCCATCCCGGCGGTGCCGGCCTGTGCGTTGGTCGATCAGTCTGCCGCTACATTAAATCTACTTTAGGAGTATGCAATAAAAAATAAACGCTATTCAATTATGTATTTTAAAGGACGAGCGTTTTATTTCAGGCAAAACCATGGCCTTTCCGCAAAGCGACGCCTTGCCGGCCGTTTTTTCTCCGTCACCCCGAAAAGGCGGGGCCGAGAAAACTCCGTTCTCGCCTTCGCGGGACGGCGATGGAACGCGTTCAAACCTTCAAAG
>JAEZID010000444.1 GCA_023416195.1 Pseudomonadota bacterium
ACGGAGTCCAGCGGGTTCACGGGGCCGCCTCCTCCGGCTCCTGCCGGTGGTCGTCCACCAGATGGCCGTCGCGGAAGCTCAGGACCCGGCCGGCGAAGCGCGCCACGTCGGGCTCGTGGGTCACCAGAACGATGGTGATGCCGCCGCGGTTCAGGCGCTGGAACAGCGCCATGATTTCCAGGCTGGTGGCGGAGTCCAGCGCGCCGGTGGGCTCGTCGGCCAGCAGCAGGACCGGGTCGTTGACCAGCGCGCGGGCGATGGCGACGCGCTGCTGCTGACCGCCGGACAGCTGGGAGGGCCGGTGGTGGCCGCGCGAGTCCAGCCCGACGGCCGCCAGCGCGGCGCGCGCCTTCTCGGCACGGGCGACGCGGTCCAGGCCAGCGTAGACCATGGGCAATTCGACGTTGGCCTGGGCGGACTGCCGGGGCAGCAGGTTGAAGGACTGGAAGACGAAGCCGATCTTGCGGTTGCGCACCATGGCCAGCTCGTCGGCGGACAGGCGGCTGACCTCCTGCCCGTCGAGGTGGTAGCTTCCGCCGTCCGGGCGGTCGAGGCAGCCCAGCAGGTTCATGAAGGTGGACTTGCCGGATCCGGACGGCCCCATGACCGCCACGAACTCGCCCCGCCGCACCTCCGTGGACACGCCGTCGAGCGCGCGGACGGTGTGCGGCCCCATGCTGTAGGCGCGCACGAGGTTGTCCACGGCGATCAGCGCGGGCGGGCCCTCGGTCGGGGCGGTGCGGTCGAGGCAGGAGGCGTCAGAAGCCAAGGCGCGGCCCCTTGCGCGCATCGGCGCGGTCCGCCAGGGCGAAGCCGGTGATGACGTCCTGGCCGGCGGCGAGGTCGCCCGAGACCACCTCCGTAAAGCTGCCGTCGCTGATGCCCAGGCCGACCGGCACGCCGACCGGGGCGCCCTGGGCGCCGGGAACCCAGACCGTGCGCGCGGCCTCCGCCTTGGGCGCGGCCGGGGCCTCGACGCCGGGCGGGCGGAAGCGCAGGGCGGCGTTGGGGATCTTCACGGCGCGGGCGCGCTCGTCCACGGTGATGCTGAGGTTGGCGGTCATGCCCGGCAGCAGGCGGATGCCGGGATTCTCCACCGTGATGACGGCGATGTAGGTGACGACGTTCTGTTCCTCCTTCGGCGCCAGCCGCACCTGGGAGACGGTGCCGGAAAAGAACTCGCCGGGATAGGCGGTGACCGTGAAGCGCACCGGAAGCCCCTCGCGCACGCGGCCGATGTCGGCCTCGTTGATGTTGGCGAGCACCTCCATCTGGCGCAAATCCTGGGCGATGGTGAACAGCGTCGGAGCGGACAGGCTGGCCGCCACGGTCTGGCCGATGTTGATGGCGCGGTTCACCACCACACCGTCGATGGGCGAGCGGATGACCGACCGCTTCACGTCCACCTCGACCAGCTGAAGCGCCGCCTCGCGCTGAGCCACCTGGGCGCGGGCGACCTCCACCTGGGCGGTGGAGACCTGGAGGGAGGCTTCCGACGAGGCGAGGCCCGCTTCGGCCTGCTGCTTCTGGGCGTTGCTGGAGGCGAGTTGGGCGCGTGCGCTGCGGGCCGCCGTCTCCGCTTTTTCCAGGTCGGAGGTGGACACGACGCCGCGCCCGCGCAGATCCTGGCGGCGGACGAGGTCGCGGTCAGCGTCGCGCAGGGCCAGATCGGAGCGCATGACCTGGGCGGCGGCGTTGGCGACGTTGGCCTTGGCGTTCGCGACGTCGGCCTTCGCCTTGTCGAGCTGCGCGACCTGCTGGTTCAGCGTGGCGCGGGCGGATTCCAGATCGGCCCTGGCTTGGGCGAGGCGGGCGTCCAACTGGTCGCCGTTCAGGCGGGCGAGCACCTGCCCGGCGCCGACCTGGCTGTTGAAGTCGGCGTTCAGCTCGGCGATCTGGCCGGACAGCTGGGAACTGACCTCAACCGTCACCACGGCGCTGAGCGTGCCGGCGGCGGTGATGGCGCTGACCAGCGGCCCCTGCTCCACCCGCGCCAGACGGAAGGCCGGCGGCGGTTCCGCGCGGGCCAGCACGAAGTAGGTCGAAAGCCCCGCCGTGCCGAGCAGGGCCGTCACCAGAATGGGAAAGAAACGCCGCCTCATCCACCGCTCTCCGCGCGCCACCGGCACGGTCGTTTATACGGCAATATGGGCCTGAATGTGGGTGAGCCGCCGGGCGTTGTCACGGGGGCCGGTGATTGTCCCCCCTCCACCCCTTACTTGGTGTTGCCGAAGACCGGGTGGACGACGCGGTCGCCGGCGCGGATGCCCAGGCGCGAACTCATGCCGCCGTTGATCTCCAGGATGCCCTTCACCGGACCGGCGGAGTTGACGGCGGCCTCCGAATGCGGGACGGCGTTCTGGTGGATGTTCACGATCCGCCCGTCCGCGCCGATGAAGATCATGTCCAGCGGGATCAGCGTGTTCTTCATCCAGAAGCTGGCCGGCTGCGGCCGGTCGTAGACGAACAGCATGCCGGCGTCGGCGGCCATCTTCTCGCGGAACATCAGGCCCTGCGCCTGCTGCGCCGGGGTTTCGGCCATCTCCACGTCGAAGCGGTAGCGCCCGCCGCCCACCGTCTCCACCGTCAGGGACGACCGTCCGAAGGTTTCCAGCGCGGCGGCGGGGAACACAGTGAAAAGCACCAGAACGCCGAAAAGCACGCCCCGAAGGGTCCGTCCGATCATCGCAGCCGACCTGTGTTGAGAAGTTGTGTCGAAAAGTCCGGAAGGGCTTTCTTGCCGTCAGCGGCGCGGTCTGTCCAGCGCCGTCACGCCGCCGGGCGGGCGGTGGCGCCGGAGGCGTAGATGTTGTCCTTCACCGGGGCGACCGACTTGATCTGGTAGCCGGGGCGTGCCGAGAAGCGGCGGTTGGCGCGCTCGGCCGCTTCGCGGTCGGTTTCGGCCCACACCAGATAATCCCGTCCGCGCGCCCATTCGACGGCCAGAGGATGGGTGGCGTCGATCTCGCCGATCTGGCTGTTGACCACGGTGACCAGCCATTCCTTGTCGTTGGGATTGCGCCGGTCGGTGAGGATGAGCATCTGCGGCCGGCGCCTGGCCTGCGCCTCGCTCAGGCGGCGCTGGATTTCCGACTGCTTGCGGCGCGCCTCGACCGTGTCGTTGAGAAGGTCCTCGATCTCCTTGGTGAGATTCTCCTGCTCCCGCTGGAGACGGTGCAGCGTTATTTCGATCTTATGGATCGAATCCTTGGCGGCGCGCACGCGGGCGCGGCTTTGCGACACCTGCGCCTCGACCGACAGCAGGATGTTGCCGAGCCACGCGCCGATGGCGATGATGCCGAGGATGATCAGGAAGTTGATCATCATGACGCGGGCGCCTTCACCGTGGACGGCCTGCCCGGCTGGTTCGTGCCGGGCGTCTTCTGGAACCTCGTCTCGAAGCCCATCTTGAAGGGAAAGGCCACCTCGACGAGCTGCTTGGCGTCCTCGAGGTTGGCCGCCCACACCTCGGCCACGTTCGCGCAGCGCCAGATCGGGTTGACCGGGGCGCGGTCGCCCGACGCACGCGCCGCGGCGGACGCCTTCTCCTGCGCGATGTTGACGAGGAACTTGGTCAGGCCGGCCTGGGGATTGCCAACCTCGTGCACGAACAGCGGCGACTGGTCGGCCAAATCGGCGATGGCCTTTTCCATCTTGCGGTTGTCGCTTTCGACCCGGTGCTTGTCGGACGACAGCTGGTTGCGCCGCTGCTCCAGCCCTTTTACGCGGTCCTGCAACTCATGCGCTTCCGAATGCAGGACGTAGATGCGGTTTTCCAGCTCTTCCAGGCCGGAGGACCGCAGCATGGCGCGCGGCAGGAAATCCCTCAGCATGAACGCCAGTGGAACCGCCACCAGCATCATCATGGCGATGGCGATCAGGAGCAAGGTCGTGTTCGACATCGTCCGGCCGTTACCCTTCCCTTCGCGCCGTGGGGCCACGGTCATGGCAGCGCACGCGGAAAGCGCGCATCGGCAGGTCAGAATCGCCGATTTGCGCAGGAAGGTCAATGTACGGTCGTTGATCGGCCGGATAGCTTTCCAGATATTATCCGCTTACGGCGCCCCCTCCATCGCCACCGCGACGACGCGTCTCACCGCGTCGCGCACCGGTCCCGGCCGTGGAACGTCGGCCAGCGTAGTGAACCAGTGTTCGGGTGGATTGCGGCCGGCGGCGCGCGACCATGTCAGCGCGCGCAGCACCCGCTCGGCCTCCGGCGTCGGGAGGACGGCCGGGTCGATGCCGTTCAGGGTCGCCCACACCCCCGCCCAGCAGCGGCCGACGGACCACGGGTTGTAGCCGCCCCCGCCGACCACCAGCAGGCGCGGGGCCAGCCCCATCAGCGCGCGCACCGCATCCCACAGCGCACCGTTCGACAGTTCCAGGCGGCTGAGGGGATCCTCGGCCAGGGCGTCGGAGCCGGTCTGGATCACCACCACCTGCGGCCGGAAGGCGCGGCCCAGCGGCAGGATGGCGTTTTCCAGCAGATAGGCCATCTCGGTGTCGTTGAAGCCCGGCGGAACCGGCAGGTTGCGGGCCATGCCGCCGGCCCGGTCCTCGGCCTTGCCGGTGAAGGGCCAGCGCCCGTCCTCGTGCACGGAGATGGTCAGCACGCGGTCGTCGTGGGCGAAGGCCTCCTCCACCCCGTCGCCGTGATGGGCGTCGAGATCGACGTAGCAGACGCGCTCGATCCCCTCGTCGAGCAGGGCCAGGATGCCCAGCACCGGCGCGTTGAAGTAGCAGAATCCGCTGGCGCGGCCGGGCCGGGCGTGGTGCGTGCCGCTGGCCGGGCTGTAGACGATGCCCGCCGGCCGTTCCGCCAGGATGCGCGCGGCCAGCAGCGCCGACCCCACGGCGGTCGCCGGGCGCCGGTACATCTCCGGAAAGACCGGGTTTTCCAGCCGGCCGAGGTTGTAGCGCTCCCCCGTGTCCGCATCGACGCGCTGGGCGGCCTCGGCCCGGTGCAGGGCGTCGATGTAATCGGGTGTGTGGAAGCGCGCCAGTTCCGGCGGCGAGGCCATCGGGCCGTCGATGTAGACCTCGTCCGGCAGCCAGCCCATGGCACGGCTGAGGTCGATGGCGGTCGAGACGCGGGGGATGGCGAGCGGGTGCTTCGGGCCGTAGCTGGAGCCCCGGTAGATCTCGCTGCCGATGAAGAGCGGTGGTGTGGACGGTGGTGTGGACATGGGATGCTGAGGTGGCGTGAAAAGGCCAATCCGTCAACGCCCCCTTGCCGCGATCCCGTGCAGCCCCTTCTTCATGATTGGGTAAGCGGGGGGCGGCGGAATGATCGGAAGCCGGCGGTTCGCGGGGATGGTCGTGCTGATGCTGGCACTCGCCCAGGGGATGGGGGCACCGGCGCCGGCGGAAACGCCGGTCGATCTGGAACTGGTGCTGGCCGGCGATGTGTCCGGCAGCGTCGATCCGGAGGAAGCGCGGCTGCAGCGGGAGGGCTATGTCGGCGCCCTGATGAATCCCAAGGTGCAGGCGGCCATCCGCGGCGGACCCTTCGGC
>JAEZID010000360.1 GCA_023416195.1 Pseudomonadota bacterium
CGCAGGCCTTCTTCCGCACGGGCGACGGGGTGACCTCGCTGGAGGTGTTCGTCCACGACCCGACGCAGATCCGCCCGGCGCGCGAGGCGATCCAGTCGGCGGTCGCCGGGGTGGGGCGCGTGGTGGATTGGCAGCAGTCGAACGCCAGCTTCTTCACCGCCCTTCAGGTCGAGCGGAACGTGATGTTCCTGATCCTGTCGTTGATCATCATGGTGGCGGCCTTCAACATCATCTCCAGCCTGATCATGCTGGTGAAGGACAAGGGACGCGACATTGCCATCCTGCGCACCATGGGCGCCACGCGCGGCATGATCATGCGCATCTTCTTCCTGTCCGGCGCCTCGGTCGGGGTGACGGGGACGGTGCTGGGGCTGATCCTGGGCATCTCCTTCGCGCTGAACATCGAGACGATCCGGCAGGGCATCCAGGCGCTGACCGGGACCAACCTGTTCTCCGCCGAGATCTATTTCCTGTCGCAGCTGCCGGCGAAGATCGACTGGGGCGAGGTGATCCAGGTGGCGCTGATGGCGCTGGGCCTGTCCTTCGCCGCGACCGTCTACCCGTCCTGGCGGGCCGCCCGCCTCGATCCGGTGGAGGCCCTGCGTTATGAGTGAGCCGATGCTGGAACTGTCGGGAATCGTCCGCACCTTCGAACAGGCGGGGACGGTGCTGGAGGTGTTGCGCGGCGCCGAGCTGACCGTGCGGGCGGGCGAACTGGTGGCCCTGGTCGGCCCGTCGGGCGCCGGCAAGTCCACCCTGCTGCACATCGCCGGCCTGCTGGAGCGCCCCACGGAGGGGACCGTGCGCATCGCCGGGACCGACGTGTCGAAGCTGGACGACGGCAAGCGGACCGAGGTGCGGCGGCGCGCCATCGGCTTCGTCTACCAGTTCCACCACCTGCTGCCGGAGTTCTCCGCGCTGGAGAACATCGTGCTGCCGCAGATGATCAACGGCGTGGCGAAGCGCACCGCCAAGGACCGCTCCATGGAGCTGCTGCGCATGGTCGGGCTTGAGGCGCGCGCCACGCACCGCCCGTCGCGCCTGTCCGGCGGCGAGCAGCAGCGCGTCGCCATCGCCCGCGCGCTGGCCAACGCGCCCGGCCTGCTGATCGCCGACGAGCCGACCGGCAACCTCGACCCGCACACGGCGGAGCACGTCTTCGCCATGCTGACCACCATCGTCCGGCAGGCGCGGGTGGGGGCCCTGGTCGCCACGCACAATCTGGAACTGGCGCAGCGCATGGACCGGGTGCTGGAAATGCGCGACGGCCTGCTGGTGGAGCACATTCCCGCGCATTCGTGAGCGAAAGGCCGATTGTCAGTCCGGACGCGCGTCGCCACTCTCTTGAAACAACATCGGGAAAGGGGGGACGCGTGGACCAGAAGATCATCGACCTTTACGACGAATACACCCACAAGCCGCTGCCGCGCCGGGTGTTCCTGGAACGGCTGGCGGTGCTGGCGGGCAGTGCCGCGGCCATTCCCGCCATTCTGGCACAGATCGAGCCGAACTACGCGCTGGCCGCCCAGGTGACGGCCGAGGACAAGCGGATCGCGGCGGAGCGCATCACCTTCCAGGGGGCGACCGGCGACGTCGGGGGCTATCTGGCCCGGCCGAAGCTGGCGGAGCAGGCCCCGGCGGTGATCGTCATCCACGAGAACCGTGGCCTGAACCCCTATGTCGAGGACGTGGCGCGCCGCCTCGCCGCCGATGGGTTCGTGGCGCTGGCGCCGGACCTGCTGGCCCCGCTCGGCGGCACGCCGCAGGACCCGGACCGGGCGCGCGACCTGATCGGGCAGCTGGACGGCGACAAGACGGTCAACAACCTCATCGCGGCGATGAGCCATCTGATGGCCTACCGCTATTCCAACGCCAAGGTCGGCGCGGTCGGCTTCTGCTGGGGCGGCGGCATGGTCAACCGCCTCGCCGTCAAGGCGCCGGATCTCAAGGCGGCGGTGGCCTTTTACGGCCCGACCGCCGATCCGGCGTTGGTCGGCACGATCAAGGCGCCTTTGCAGCTGCATTACGCCGGGCTGGACCAGCGCATCAATGCCAACGTTCCCGCCTACGGCGAGGCGCTGAAGAAGGCCGGCGTATCGCACGAAATCCACATGTACGACGGTGTTAACCACGCCTTCCACAACGACACCTCGGCCGAACGCTACGACAAGCAGGCGGCCGATCTCGCCTGGGGCCGGACGGTGGAGTTCCTGAAAAAGAACCTGGCGTAACGGCGATTACACCCCCTCTCCCGACCTTGCCGGGAGAGGGCCTTTGAGCTTCAGCACGCCCACCGCCAATCCGGTGAACACCAGCACGGCGCCGGCCAGCTTCACCGGCGTGAAATCCTCGCCGAGCAGAAGCGCGCTCGAACTCATGCCGAAGATCGGCACCAGCAGCGAGAAGGGCGCCACGAGGCTGGCCGGGTAATGGCGCAGCAGGAAGCCCCAGGCCGCGAATCCGAACAGCGTGGCGCCGAAGGCGATGTAGGCCAAGGACGCGACGCCGATGGGAGTCAGGCTGGTCAGGGCGTGGGCCACGCGCTCCGGCCCTTCCAGCGTCAGCGACAGCGCGAGCAGTGGCAGGGGCGGCACGACGCTGACCCACAGCATCATGCGGAACAGGTCCGGTGCCTTGGCCTGCTTCATCAGGATGTTCGACACGCCCCACGCGGCGGCGGCCGCGATGGCCAGCGCCAGACCGAGCAGGGAGTTGCCTGCGGGCATGTCCGTGGCGATCAGGCCGATGCCCGAAAAGGCCACCGCCATGCCGACCAGCTGCTTCGGCCCCGGCCGGTCGCCCAGCGCCAC
>JAEZID010000361.1 GCA_023416195.1 Pseudomonadota bacterium
TGGTGAACTCGGTCGTGACCTTCTTCTGCGGGTCGCTGTCGGACAGCTGGTTGGCGACGACCAGACCGGCCGCCGGCAGACGGACGCCCTCGGCGGCGCCGCCGGCGAGACGGATGTATTCCTTCGATGCGACGCCGTGCGCCTGATAGAGCGGCAGGTTGATGCCCAACTGGCGGTAGTTCTTGGTCACCACCGCCGGTCCCTGGCCGAGGCCGAAGACCAGCACGGCCTGGGCGTTCGGGTTGCTCTTGATCTTGGTGAGCTGCGCGGTGACGTCGGTGTCCTTGGCGCCGTAGGTCTCGTCGGCGACGATCTCGATCCCGCTCGCCTTGGCGGCCTTCAGCGTCTCGTCACGGCCGGACTTGCCGAAGCCGGAATCCTCCGACACCAGCGCCAGCTTGGTCAGGTTGCGCTTCTTCATGTCCTCCATGACCTTGTCGGCGGCCATGCGGTCGGTGTGCGGGGTCTTGAACACCCACTTCTTCACCGGATCGACGATCACGACCGCGCCGGCCAGCGAGATGAAGGGCACCTCGCCGCGCTCCACCAGCGGGACGGCGGCCATGGTGGCGGCGGTGGTGGTGCCGCCGACGATGACGTCCACCTTGTCGCTCTCGATCAGGCGCTTGGTGAAGGAGGCGGCCTTGTCCGCCGCGCCGCCGTCGTCGTAGAGGAACAGCTGCACCGGGCGCCCATCGACGCCGCCGGCCTTGTTGATCCGGTCAACATACAGCTCCATCACGCGCTTTTCCGGTTCCCCCAGGAAGGAGGCCGGGCCGGTCGCCGAAAGAAAGGAGCCGACCTTGATCGGCTCGGCGGCCGTCGCGGCCCCGGCGGCCAGGCCAAAAGTGATGGCCCCAATGACCGTGGCCGTGGCGGCAACCGTGTTCAGCAAGCGCTTTCCCATGCGTTTCTCTCCCGTTTGGTTCGCCTGTTCAGTCGGCGGTTTGATGCGCATAATGTTTCAAACGAAATTATTTCGCCAGCAATAATTCCGGCAAGCGGCATCGGGCCGCACCGGGGCGCGGCCCGATCCACGCGTCTCAATGTTGGGTGAGCAGTCCGGCCAGCCGCACGCGCGCGGCGCCGAAGGCCTCCACGCTGTCCTCGTAGGCGTCGCGGGCGACGGCGTAGGCTTCCACCCCATCGGTGCAGATGCCGTGCGCGAAGAGGTCGCGGTGCAATTCCTCGCACCGCCCAAGCGTCACGTCGCTGACGAGGCGCTGGCGGATGTAGGCCCGCGCCGCGTCCCGCGCCGCCGGGGGCAGTTCGTCGAAGGCCGGCACATGGGGCAGCGCCTGCGTGGCGAAATCGCCGCGCAGTTCGTCCCACAGAGCCACCCAGTTGATGAACTCGTCGGTGGGAACGTGATCGAGCGTCCTGGACCCGAAACGGGCCAGCACCCGCCGGCCGGCAGACAGCAGGCGGTCAGGCGTCGCGTGCGTGTGGGCCATGGTTTCCTCCCTAAACCCGTACAGCGCGGATACCGGCGCGCGGATTTTTCCGTCGCGCCGGGCGGGCACCGTTAGACCACGGCGTGAACCGGGGCGTCGGCGGCCTCGTAACTGACGCGCATATCATAGTCCGGATCGACGCCGGTGGGCATCGGAATCCCGACCTCGCGAAGCCGCTCTTCGAGCAGTTGCAGGTATTCGGCCTGCAATTCCTCCGGCTTCTTCACCTTCAACCCGTATTCGTAATACAGCTCGAAGTTCGCGGAGCGCGCCTCGCCGAGCGACGGCCGGCCGAAGAAGCCCAGACCCATGCGCATGAACTTCGGGATGCGCGCGACCATGTCCTCCCGCGCGGCGTCGCCGCCGAATTCCAGCACGCGCTTGGCCGCCCAGACGCCGAAGGCGAGGTGGCCGAACTCCTCCTTGTGGATGCGGGCGTTGACCCGCGCCCACGGCAGGTAGGAGCAGTCGCGATACTGGCCCAGGAAGGCGACGGCGGCCGGCGTCACCACCGTGGAGAACAGCGCCACGTCGGTCCAGCTGTCGAAGAAGCGTTCCCAGTTCTGCCGGCGGAAGCCGTTGATGACGTTGACCTTGGCGGGATCGGGATTGTCCGGATGGGCGACCAGTTCCTGAAGCCGCGCGTCCACGTCCACGCCCAGATCCTGCATCAGATTCCAGACGTAATAGGCGTGGCCCATCTCCTCCATGACTTTCTTGGAGAGACGGTAGGCTTCTTCCGGCCGGGGGGCGAAACGCATGTTTTCCGCCACACGCTGGGCGCCGGCGTATTCGGAATCCCCCTGGAACGACATCAGATGCAACAGCGCCTTCCGATAGTCGTCGGGAAGCGGATCCCCCTTGTCGTAGGTCTTCCACGTCGTGGGCATGTTTCCTCCGTCCTCGCCGGTTCACCCCATCGGCGGCCGCATTTCCGGCTCGCGGGAGTGTCGACGTTATGACACAAACTGTGTTATTGATTGGACGGTAGTGTATCACATTGACGCTTGTCAAACGGAAATTCGGCGTTCGCTAATGTCAAAACCGGCAAAAAGGAAACGAAATTTCCGTTTTTGTTCATAGGTTTAGAATTGTCGTCCGAAGAACCGCCGCAATGCGGCCGGTATAGCCAGACAGGACGCATATCCTCTATAAAGTTGGTATCACACCGATGCGCTTAGCCCTGCCCGCCAATCGGAAGAGTTCCTGAGCATGCCCCGTCCGCGCCGCCCCGAAGACCTGATCGCCCCGCTGATCGAAACCATCGCTCCGCGCGCCAAGTCGCTGATCATCACGGTTTACGGCGACGCGATCCTGCCGCACGGCGGCTCCGCCTGGCTGGGCAGCCTGATCGACCTGATGGCGCATTTCGGGCTCAGCGAGCGCATCGTCCGCACCTCGGTCTTCCGGCTGTGCAAGGACGACTGGCTGACCAACACCCAGATCGGCCGGCGCAGCTTCTACCGCGTCACCGAAAGCGGCCACGAGCGGTTCGCCGCGGCCGAGCGGCGCATCTACGCGCCGCTGGTGCGCGGCTGGGACCGGGGCTGGCACCTGCTGCTGGTGGCGCCCAACGCGCTCGACGTCGAAACGCGCGAGAAGCTGCGGCGGGAGCTGGTCTGGCAGGGCTTCGGCGCCGCCGCCAACAACGTCTTCGCCCACCCCAACTGCGACGAGGCGGCGATGCACCGCCTGCTCGCCGAGCTGGGCATCGCCGACAAGGTCGTGCACATGAAGGCGACGCACGACCGGGCGTCCGGCTACGGCCCCTTGCGCGAACTGGTGCGCGGCTTCTGGGACGTGGACCAGTTGGA
>JAEZID010000483.1 GCA_023416195.1 Pseudomonadota bacterium
CGCGGATGCGCGTGAACTTCGTCGAGGAAGCCGAGACGATGATGAACGACTTCCGCGAAATCGGGCCGAGCTTCGTGCTGTTCGCCCCCCGCCTGTGGGAGCAGATCGCCGCCGACGTGCGCGCCCGCATGATGGACGCCTCGCCCTTCAAGCAGAAGATGTACGACTACGGCATGAAGCTGGGTCTGGAGGCGCTCGCCCAAGGCAAGCGGTCCGCCGTCGCCGACCGGATCCTGTTCGCCGCGCTGCGCGACCGTCTCGGCTTCACCAACCTGAAGTCGGCGGCGACCGGCGGCGCCGCGCTGGGGCCGGACACCTTCAAGTTCTTCCAGGCGCTGGGCGTGCCGCTGCGCCAGATCTACGGCCAGACCGAGACGATGGGCGCCTACACCGTGCACCGCGCGGGCGAGGTGGACTTCGACACCGTCGGTGTGCCCTTCGACGACGGCATCAAGGTCAAGGTGGTCGAGCCCGACCAGAACGGTGTCGGCGAGATCGTGGTCAGCCACCCCAACATGTACGCCGGCTACTACAAGAATGAGGCGGCGACCGCCGCCGACATGCGCGACGGCTGGATGCACACGGGCGATGCCGGCTACTTCGACAAGAAGGGCCATCTGGTCATCATCGACCGCATCAAGGACATCGCCACCACGGCGAAGGGCGACCGCTTCAGCCCGCAGTACATCGAGAACAAGCTGAAGTTCAGCCCCTACGTGGCCGAGGCCGTCATTCTCGGCGACAAGCGCGACTACCTGTCGGCGATCATCTGCATCCGCTTCCCCATCGTGTCGAAGTGGGCGGAGAAGAACCGCATCACCTTCACCACCTACTCCGACCTGTCGTCGAAGCCTGAGGTGTACGAGCTGCTGCGCCAGGAGGTGGAGCGCGTCAACGCCACGCTGCCGGAGTACCAGCGGATCAGCAAGTTCCTGCTGCTCTACAAGGAGCTGGACGCCGACGACGGCGAGCTGACCCGCACCCGCAAGGTGCGCCGTGGCGTGATCGCGGAGAAGTACGGCACGATCATCGACGCGATCTACGCGGATCAGCCGGCCATCGACGTGGACACCACCATCACCTTCCAGGACGGCACCAAGCAGCGCATCCGCACGACGCTGAAGGTGGTCGATCTGCTGCCCACGCCGGCCCGCAAGCCGGCCCCGGTGGCGGCGTAGGGGGGTGATCATGAGATTCGCAATTGGCTCCCTCTCCCGTCCCGGGAGAGGGAAGGGGCCCGCCCGGAGGGCGGGAAGGGTGAGGGTGCCGGCAACGGTCCGGCACTCAATCCTTGGATGCACCCTCACCCGGCGCTTCGCGCCACCCTCTCCCGGGGCGGGAGAGGGGATTCGGGAGACCCGCCCATGACCTTGCTTTTCCAGCTTCTCGTGAACGGCCTGATCGTCGGCGCGCTGTACGGCGTCGTGGCGATGTCGTTCGTGCTCATCTACAAGGCCAGCCGCATCGTGAACTTCGCCCAGGGCGAGTTCCTGCTGATCGGTGCCTGGGCCTGCTGGTGGCTGCTGACCTCGTGGCAGCTGCCCTTCTGGATCGGGTTCCCGATCACGCTCGCCTTCATGATGGCGTTCGGCGTCATTCTACAGGTCGTCGTGCTGCGGCCGATGATCGGCGAGCCGATCATCTCCGTCATCATGGTCACCATCGGCCTGTCGATCTTCTTCCAGGCGCTGATGAAGTGGATGTTCGGCGTCTTCGCCAAGCCCTTCCCGCAGATCTTCGCCACCCAGACCATGAACGTCTTCGGGCTGGAGGTGCAGACGGTGTACGTGGTCAGCCTCGCGATCTCGCTGCTGATCATGGCGGGCTTCGGCTGGTTCTTCAAATACTCGCGCCTTGGCCTGGCCATGCGCGCCACCGCCTTCGACCAGCAGGTGGCGCAGTCGCTGGGCATTTCCGTCCGCCAGATGTTCGCCATGAGCTGGGCCATCTCCGCCATGGTGTCGGCGGTGGCGGGCGTCGTGGTCGGCGTCGTCAACGGCGTCTCCTCGGCCCTGTCCTTCTTCGGCATCAAGGTCTTCCCGGCGGTGATCCTCGGCGGCCTGGACAGCGTCATCGGCGCGGTTCTGGGCGGCCTGATCGTCGGCCTGCTGGAGAATTTCGCCCACTATGTGGACAGCCAGTGGCTGAACTGGGGCAACATGTACGAGATCGCCCCCTTCTACGTCCTGATCATCATCCTGATGTTCAAGCCGTACGGCCTGTTCGGCACCAAAGACATCGAGCGCGTGTAAGGAGCGGCCGACATGGCGAACATCAGTCTCATTCCCTGCGGCGACTTCAAGACCACCTACGGCCGCGACACGACCATCTTCCCGACGGTCACCAGCCGCAACTTCGCGATCCTCGGCATCCTGATCCTGCTGGTCTGCCCGGCCTTCATGGACCGCTACTGGCTGAACCTGTGCATTCAGATCGGCTATCTGGGCATCGCGGCGCTGGGCCTGAACATCCTGGTCGGCTTCACCGGCCAGATCTCCATCGGGCATGCGGCCTTCTTCGGCTTCGGCGCCTTCTCCTCGGCCTGGCTGTCGAACAGCTTCGGCATTCCGGTGGCGCTCGCCATCCCGCTGGCCGGCGTGATGACGACGGGAGTCGGCATGATCTTCGGCCTGCCGGCGGCGCGCCTGAAGGGCCTCTACCTCGCCATCGCCACGCTGGCGGCGCAGTACATCCTTCAGGACTTCTTCGGCCGCGCCGACTGGTTCACCGGCGGCGTCGCCGGCACCATCGCCGAGCCGTTCAGCCTGTTCGGCTTTGCCTTCGACACGGACGAGCGCTTCTTCTACGTCGTGCTGGTCTACATGGTCGTCATGTACATCCTGGCGACCAACCTGATGCGCTCGCGCGACGGGCGCGCGCTGGTCGCGGTGCGTGACCATTATCTCTCCGCCGAGATCATGGGCATCAACCTGACCAAGTACCGCACGATGTCCTTCGGCATCTCCGCCTTCTACGCGGGCATCGGCGGCGCGCTCTACGCCCACTATCTCCAGTTCGTGTCGGTGGAGGGCTTCACGATCCTCTTCTCGATCCAGTTTCTCGGCATGATCATCATCGGCGGCCTGGGGTCGATCATGGGTTCGCTGATGGGCACGGCCTTCATGGTTCTGCTGCCGGAGGTGATGCAGGCGCTCACCAACAGCCTTGCCGGGACGGCCATCGACACCGCGCTGAACCTGAAGGAGGCCATCGCCTTCCTGCGCGAGATGGCGATCGGTCTGGTCATCATCCTCTTCCTGGTGTTCGAGCCCGACGGGCTGGCCCACCGCTGGAAACAGATCAAGGCCTACTGGAAGCTCTATCCTTTCTCGCACTAAAGCTTCACGCTGGGACCGGCTCCCGCCGGGATCCGAAAAACATAACGAAAGGGAGAAACGCACTATGAACCTGAAGACCGTGTTGTTCGCCACCGTCGCGCTCACGCTGGGCACCGGCGCCGCCGTGGCCCAGCAGATCCCGGTCGGCCACCTCGCCGACCAGTCGGGCGCGACGTCCGACGTGGGCGTGCCCTTCGCCCAGGGCGTGGCGGACGCGCTCGCCTACATCAACAAGAACGGCGGCGTGGGCGGCACCCAGATGGCCGTCGAGACCGTGGACTACGGCTATCAGGCGCCGCGCGCCATCAGCCAGTACAAGAAGTGGTCGTCGGGCAGCGGCAAGGTCGCGGCCATCCAGGGCTGGGGCACCGCCGACACCGAGGCGCTGACCGGCTTCGTCGGCAAGGACGAGATTCCCTTCTACTCCGG
>JAEZID010000504.1 GCA_023416195.1 Pseudomonadota bacterium
ACACCATGGCGATGTCGCGGTCCTTGGGCTCCAGCCCGTTGACCACCCGCCCGCCGATGGCGATCTCGCCGCCGGTGATGCTCTCCAGCCCCGCGACCATGCGCAGCAGCGTGGACTTGCCGCAGCCGGACGGGCCGAGCAGCACGAGGAATTCGCCGTCCGCGACGGCGATGTCGATGCCCTTGATCGCCTCGACGGCGCCGTAGGACTTGCGGACCCGATTCAGATCGACGGTTGCCATTCTTCTTACTTCTCGCTGTCCACAAGGCCCTTGACGAACCACCGCTGCATCAGGACCACCACCGCCACCGGCGGCAGCATGGCCAGCACTGTCGTCGCCATGATCAGGTCCCAATCGGTTGCGGCCTCGCCGTTGCCGATCATCTTGGTGATGCCGATGACCACGGTTTCCATGTCACCGCTGTTGGTGACCAGCAGCGGCCACAGATACTGGTTCCAGCCGTAGATGAAGAGGATGACGAACAGCGCCGCGATGTTCGTCCGCGACAGCGGCAGCACCACGTCCACGAAAAACCGCAGCGCGCCCGCCCCGTCGATCTTCGCGGCCTCCACCAGTTCGTCCGGGATGGTCAGGAAGAACTGCCGGAACAGCAGGGTCGCGGTGGCCGAGGCGATCAGCGGGATCGTCAGACCGGCGTAGGTGTCGATCAGCCCCATGTTCGCCACCACCTCGTAGGTGGGGATGATGCGCACCTCCACCGGCAGCATCAGCGTGATGAAGATCATCCAGAAGAAGACCATGCGCAGCGGAAAGCGGAAGAACGCCACCGCATAGGCCGAGATGATGGAGATGGTGATTTTCCCCAGCGCGATGACCAGCGCCATGATCAGGCTGTTCATCATCATGGTCCGCACGGGCGTGTGGATGATGCGGTCGCCGCGCGTCTCGTTCCAGGCCTGGGCGTAGTTGTTCAGCATCTCCCCGCCCGGAGTCAGCGGCAGGTTGCCCCGCGCGATGGTCCCGGCGTCCCAGGTGGAGCCGATGACAGTGATGTAGATGGGAAAGGCGAAGATCAGCACGCCCAGGATCAGGACGGCGTGCGGAACGAAATCCATGAAACGCCGCGCCGTCATGAGTAATGCACCCTGCGTTCGACGAAGCGGAACTGGATCGCGGTCAGCGCGATCACGATGACCATCAGGATCACCGACTGCGCCGACGAGCCGCCGAGGTCGTTGTTGATCACGCCGTCCTGATAGACGCGGTAGATCAGCGTTTCCGTCGATTTGCCGGGGCCGCCGTGGGTCAGCGCGTGGATGGTGCCGAACGTCTCGAAGAAGGCGTAGACGACGTTCACCACCAAAAGGAAGAAGGTCGTCGGCGACAGCAGCGGGAAGGTGATGGTCCAGAAACGCCGGACCGCGCTCGCCCCGTCGATGCTCGCCGCCTCCAGCACGGAGCGCGGGATGGCCTGCAACCCCGCCAGGAAGAAGATGAAGTTGTAGGACACCTGCTTCCAGCTGGCCGCCAGGATCACCATGGTCAGCGCCTGCCCGCCGTTCAGCCGGTAGTCCCAGGCGTAACCCAGGTCGTTCAGCGCGCGGCCCAGCAGCCCGATTTCCGGGTTGAAGATGAACATCCACAGCACGGCGGCCACGGCGGGCGCCAGCGCGTAGGGCCAGATCAGCAGGGTCTTGTAGGCCCTGGCGCCGCGCAGGCTGGAATCCGCCAGCACCGCCAGCAGCAGCGCCACCCCCATCGACAGCGCCGTGACCGACAGGCTGAAGACGGCGGTGACGCGGACGGTGTCGAGATAGTTCGGGTCGGCCAGGACCGCCTCGAAATTCTCGAACCAGACGAACTGGCTGCGCAGGCCGAAGGCGTCCTGCAAATGCACCGACTGCCAGACCGCCTGGGCCGCCGGCCAGATGAAGAAAATCAGCGTCACCGCCACCTGCGGCGCCAGCAGCAGATAGGGCAACGCCTTGTTGTCGAAAATGACGCGACGCTGCAAAGGCCGTCTCTTTCAGAGTTTCGTTTTCGCGACGGATGGGCAGGGATGAACACGGATGGATGCGGATGACGGAACAGAACGATCCCTGTTCATCCGCGCCGAATCCGTGTTCATCCGTGTCTTGAGCGATCCGTTGCTTACCCCTTGTTGGCGCGCTCGAAGTTGCGCAGCACGGCGTTGCCGCGCTTGACCGCGCTGTCCACGGCCTGCTGGGCAGTCTGCTGACCCTGGAAGGCCTTTTCCATCTCCTCCTGGATGATGTTGCGGATCTCCGGCAGATTGCCGAGCCGCAGGCCCATGGTGTTCTCGGTGACGTCCGAGCGGGTCATCTGCTGGTAGGGAATGTCGGCGCCGGGGTTCTTCTCGTAATAGCCCTCGGACTTCGCCAGCTCATAGCTGCGGAAGGTGATCGGCAGATAGCCGGTGTCCATGTGCCACTTGGCGTCCACCGCCGGCTGGCCGATGTACTTGAAGAACTCGGCGACCGCCTTGTACTCGTCGGGCGTGCGCTTGGGCGAGGTCATCGCCCAGAAGGCCGCTCCGCCGATGATGGAGTTCCTCGGCGCGTCCTTCACGTCCGGCCAGTAGGGCAGCATGGCGGCGCCCCAGTCGAACTTCGCCTCCTTCAGGATGCGCAGGCGCAGACCGGAGGTGGCGTGCTGGATCGCGCATTCGCCGGTGGGGAACAGGGCGTCCGGGCCGTTGTCGCGGCCGGCATACTTGAACAGCCCTTCCTTGTGCATGTCCATCAGCGTCTGAAGATGCTTCACATGCAGCGGGCTGTTGATCTTCAGCTCGGCGTTCAGGCCCTTGAAGCCGTTGGCCTGGGTGGCGAAGGGCACGTTGTGGATGGCGCTGAACTGTTCGAACTGCGCCCAGGTCGGCCAGGAGGTGGTGAAGGGGCAGGCGTGGCCGGACGCCTTCAGCTTCCGCGTCGCCTCGATCAGCTCCGGCCAGGTCTTGGGCGGGTTGTTCGGGTCGAGGCCGGCCTTCTGGAAGGCGTCCTTGTTGAAATACATGATGGTGGTGGAGCTGTTGAACGGCATCGCCATCAGCTTGCCGTCCGCGCTGGAATAATAGCCGCGCACCGACGGCAGATAGGCGTTGGGATCGATGGCGACCCCGGTTTCCTGGGCCAGCGCGTGAACCGGCTTGATGGCCGGGCCGGCGGACAGCATGGTCGCGGTGCCGACCTCGAACATCTGCACGATGTGCGGGGCGTTGCCGGCGCGGAAGGCGGCGATGGCCGCCTGCATCGTCTCCGGATAGTTGCCCTTGAAGGTGGCGTTGACCTGGACCTTGTCCTGCGAGTCGTTGAAGGCCCTGACGACCGCCTCCAACTGGCCGCCGAGCGGCTGCGGCAGGCCGTGCCAGAACTCGACGGTGGTCTTCTGCTGGGCGAAGGCGGAGCCGGCAAGGCCGGCGATGACGGCGAAGGCAGCCGTCGAGACCGCAAGCGTGCGGCGGGTCAGCATGGTCGTTCTCTCCCTGTACCGTTCGGCTTCGTGGTTTGTTGGAATGCCGGGCGCGGGTGTCAGTTCCGCTACGGTGTTTTTAAATTTTCGTGATGGTGCCACGGCCCCGGCCCGTCGCGCCAGCCCCGACCGCGTCTACGGCCTGGGACGATGGTCATAGGCCAAGCCGAGTGGAGTGGCCGCGATTCCCGCCACAATGGCGGTTGGTTTCGCCCCTAAGGTTCCTGTATCCTGATGATGGAAAAGGGAATCGAGGCACCACTTGCATTCCCGGCGACAACGACGGTGGGGAGCGATGCAGACGCGCGTCGCGGATTTCGCCCATGAGGGCAGGCGTATCGTGGCTTTTCTCGACGAGGATCCGGCGGGACCGAACCGCTGGCCCGAGATCGCGGAACGCTACGCACAGGAGCATGGCATCGCCCTGAACGAGGCGCGCTGGTACAACGTGCACGCGCGGCGCTTCGCCAACGGCCGGCCCGACGTCAACGAATTCCTGCCGAACAACCGGTCCTGGAACTTCGAGACCAACCTGACCCTGTCGCGCGCGATCATCCAGCGGTTCGGGCTGGATCCGGAAACCCTGCCGCTCGACCTCTGATTCCCCGCGACGCTCAGCCGGCCACCTGGCGGTAGAGCGCCGGCAGGGCCTTGGTCAGGTGGGACACCTGCGGGAAGATGGCGTAGCCGCCCCGCCCGAACAGGTAGGGGAAGTAGTCGCGCGCCTCCGCGTCCACGGTGATGCCGAACAGCGCGATGCCCTGGCGGCGCGCCTCCTGGATGGCGACGCGCGTGTCCTCGATGCCGTAGCGCCCCTCGTAATGGTCCACGTCGTTGGGCTTGCCGTCGGACAGCAGGATCAGCAGCCGGTTGCGGTTGGGCCGCTCGACCAGCCGCGCCGTGGCGTGCCGCAGCGCAGCGCCCATGCGCGTGTAGTGGCCGGGCTTCAGGGCCTGCACGCGGCGCTGCACGGCGGCGGTCAGCGGTTCGTCGAAATCCTTGACCGTCTGCACCCGCACCCAGTCCCGCCGCTTGGAGGTGAAGGCGAAGATCGCATGGTCGTCGCCGCAGGCGTTCAGCCCGTTGGATAGGGCCAGCACCGCCTCCTTCTCCACGTCCAGCACGCGCCGCCCGTCCACCCAGCCGTCGGTCGAGAGGGAGGCGTCCACCAGCACGGCGACCGCGAGGTCGTGCGCCGCGTTGCGCACCGACTGGTAGACCCGCTCGCTGCCCGACCCGCCGGCGCGGGCGTCGGCGCGGCTGCGCACCAGGGCGGACAGGTCCAGATCGTCGCCGTCCGGCTGGCCGGTGAAGACCATGCGCTTGGGCCGCAGCGCCTCGAACTGGCGGCGCACCTGCCGGATGCGGCGCAGGGCGTCCGCGTCGGGCGCCCAGTCCTCGCCCTGCTCGGACGCCGGCTCGGCGATCACGCGGCAGTGGTTGGGGTGGAGGACACGGCGGCTGTAGTCCCATTCCGGGTAGGACCGTTCCGCCCGCAAGGGGGCCGCGTTCACGGCGGAGGGGGCCAGTTCCAGGTCGAGCTTCAGGCGGGTGGAGGGTTTGCGCTCGTGCCGGGACAGCGCGATCTCCTCCATGTCCTCGGCGGCCTGCTTGGCACCGTCCTCGTCGTCGTCCTCGACGGCGCGCGGGATGTTCATCATCTCCGCAAGGCCCATGATCTTTTCGAAGCGGTTGAGGATCAGCGGATCCTTGCGCTGGGTCTGGTCGGCCTCGCGGCGTTTGGCCTTGCGGCGCTGCCCGTCGCTCTCGGCCGCGTCGGACCCGCCGGAGTCGCTGTCCGCCTCGGCGAAGGCGATGCCTTCGGCACGCCCCGCCACCTCGCCCCAGAGGGGCACGGGCAGGAAGGGCCGGTAGCCGACCGGAGCCGTGAAGCCGTCAAGCGGCACGGCGGGATCGAGGATCGTCCCCACGTCGCCCGCGCCCAGCAGCGCCAGCACCGCCCGTTCCACGGCTTCCTCCTGGGGCGGCAGGGAGCGCGTTGGGCGCGCGGCGCGCAGGGCAGTGCACAGGTCGGCGTGCAGGCGGCGCAGGCCGGGCCAGCGCGCGAAGACCCGCTGCGTCGTCACCTGCGCCTCGCGCAAAGCGGCCACATCGGCTTGCAGGGGGTCGGCGGGAACGGGGCCGCCCGGCTCCGCATGGGCGAAGTAGGCGGCCAGCCACTCGTAGAGCCGTTCGTTCAGCACGGCATCGGGAAAGACGTCGAGAACGGCGGGCAGTTGCAGCACGTCGCCGTCCAGCGCCGGGCGGTCCAGCTTTTCGGTGCCGAGGCCGATGCGCTCCAGCAGGGCCAGCCGGTGCCCGGACGAGGACTTCGCCCCGGCAGCCAGCCGCACGCCACGGTCGCCGCCGAGCCCACGGAAGAACACGGACAGCCGGGGCCGGATCGCCTCCAGCGCCACGGCGGCCCCGGGATGGCGCGGGTAGCTCGACCGGCCGCCGACCAGACGGTGCCAATGGCGGCCGATCAGTTCCTCGGGCTCGAACAGCGACAGCAGCATGGTGTGGTTATCCCAAGGCGATGTCGGCGACGCGCAGCAGCGCCTGACGCACGTCGGCGTCGTCGGTCAGCGGCTCGATCAGGGCGGCGCGGATGGCCCGGTCAGGCTTGATGCCGGA
>JAEZID010000374.1 GCA_023416195.1 Pseudomonadota bacterium
GGGCGATCTTCGACGTCCTGCTGGAACGCGAGCGGTTGGGCACCACCGGCGTGGGCCATGGCATCGCCATCCCGCACGGCAAGCTGCCCAACCTCGACCGCGTCCACGGCGTCTTCGCCCGGCTGGAACGGCCCATCGACTTCGATGCGATCGATGAGCAACCGGTCGATCTGATCTTCCTTCTGCTAGCCCCGGAACACGCCGGCGCCGACCATCTGAAAGCGCTCGCCCGCGTCTCGCGGCTGCTGCGCGATCAGTCCATGTGCGAAAAACTGCGCGGCTCGGATTCGGCGGACGCGATCTACGCGCTGCTGACCCAACACGAAGCCAGCCACGCGGTGTAAAGAAAACGGGGGAGCGAAAGCTCCCCCGTTTTTCGTCTGGCCCCCTTTTTTGCTTGGCCGATGGGCCGGGTGGCGGATTGCGTGTGTCCGCGCTATATTGCCCTCATGCCGACCGCTCTTCGCAAAGTCTGGATTTCCCCCGACGACTACCTCGCCGCCGAGCGTACGGCCGAGGTCCGCCACGAGTATGTGGACGGCGAAGTCTTCGCCATGGTCGGCGCCAGCCGCCGGCATAACCGGATCGCGGGGCGAATTTTTACGGCCCTGAGCCAAGCCGCACGCCGCCGTGGCTGCGAAGCCTATATGAGCGATGTGAAGGTCCGGGTGGAGGCGGCCAACGCCTACTACTACCCCGACGTGGTGGCGACCTGCGCGCGCGACGACGACGACCCCTACATCGTCCACGCCCCCGCTCTGATCGTCGAGGTGCTGTCGGACAGCACCGAGGCCATCGACCGCCGGGAGAAGCGCGCGAACTACCAGAAAATCCCGTCCCTGCGGGAAATCGTCCTCGTCTCGCAAACCGACCGGCTGGTGGAGATCTACCGCCGCCAGGGCGACGGCTGGATCGCCGAGATCGTCACCGAGGGCGAGGTCGTTCTGGACTCGCTCGACACGACGCTCGGCCTCGACGACGTGTACGCAGACTGATCGGTGTACGTGTACGTGTCGGCGGGGCCGCGCCGGCGCTCGGCCCGCCTGCCCGATCCCTCCCTTACGCCCGCTCCGCCCAGGCCATGTAGTTCACGTCCAGGTCCCGCGCGTTCAGTTTGAACTCGTCGGACAGCGGGCTGTACGTCAGGCCGGTCAGATCCTTGATCGCCAGACCGTGCGCGCGTACGGCGGCGGCCAGCTCGCTCGGGCGTAGGAACTGGCGCCAGTTGTGGGTGCCGCGCGGCAGCCAGCGCAGGATGTACTCCGCCCCCACGATGGCCAGCGCGAAGGACTTCGGCGTGCGGTTCATCGTCGCCAGGAACAGCACGCCGCCCGGCGCCAGCAGCTCCGACAGCGATTTCACGAACAGGTCGACGTCGGCGACGTGCTCGATCACCTCCATCGCCAGAACCACGTCGAATCGCTCGCCGCTCGCCGCCAGCGCTTCGGCCGTCGTCGCGCGGTAGTCCACGGGCGTGCCGGTCTCGGCCGCGTGGGCGGCGGCGGTCTTCACGTTCTTTTCCGCCGCGTCCACGCCGACCACCGTGGCGCCCATGCGCGCGACCGGTTCGGACAGCAGGCCGCCGCCGCAGCCGATGTCCACCACGCGCAGGCCCTTCAGCGGCTCCGGCGCCAGCGGATCGCGGCCCAGGCGGGCGCAGACGGCGTCGCGGATGTAGGTCAGGCGCAGCGGATTCAGGCGGTGCAGGGGCCGGAACTTGCCCGTGGGGTCCCACCATTCCGCGGCGATGGCGGAGAAGCGGGCAATATCCTCGGGATCTACGGTCCCGGCGGTCCCGGCAGTCGCGGTCATGGAACACATTCCGTATGCTGGTTGGATCGAAACAGATGCGGGGCGACCTTGCCTCGCTGTGAGCGACAGAGTATGGATACGCCGCCCCGCGCCGGCAACGGTAGAGCGGGGGGCGCGGCAGGCCGGCGTTGGTTCCGGCCCAGAAATGGTGTGAGGTATGGCGCGGATCGTCCTCAAGTTCGGTGGCACGTCGGTCGGCGACATCGACCGCATCAAGAACGTGGCTCGCAAGGTCGAGCAGGAAGTCAAGGCGGGCCATCAGGTGGCGGTCATCGTGTCGGCGATGTCCGGCGTGACCAACCAGCTCGTCAAGCACTGCAACGACATCGACAAGCTGCACGACGCGCGCGAATACGACGCGATCGTCGCGTCGGGTGAGCAGGTGACCTCCGGTCTCCTGGCCATCGCGCTGCAATCGATCGGCATCCCGGCCCGCTCGTGGCTGGGTTGGCAGATCCCCATCTACAGCGACGACACGCACGGCAAGGCGCGCATCGTCTCCATCGAGACGACCGAGCTGGAAAAGCGGATGGAGACCGGCGAGGTCGCCGTGATCGCCGGCTTCCAGGGCGTGACCAAGGACGGGCGCATCACCACGCTGGGCCGCGGCGGCTCCGACACCTCGGCGGTGGCGGTGGCGGCGGCGGTGAAGGCCGACCGCTGCGACATCTACACCGACGTGGACGGCGTCTACACGACCGACCCGCGCATCGTCACGAAGGCCAAGAAGCTCTCCAAGATCACCTACGAGGAGATGCTGGAACTGGCCTCGCAGGGTGCGAAGG
>JAEZID010000005.1 GCA_023416195.1 Pseudomonadota bacterium
CGAAGGTTTCGATGTCGCTGAACTGGGACTGCTGGACGGTGCCCTGTTCCAGCGCGACGGAGCGCGAGGCGGCGTCCGGGATCACGCGGAAATAGATGTCGTCCAGATAGGGCTTGCCCGGCTTCCAGTAATCGTCGTTGCGGACGAGGTGGATGTAGGAGCCCTTGACCCATTCCTTGAACTTGAAGGGGCCGGTGCCGATGGGCGTGGCGTTGGCCGGGGCCGTCTTGAAGTCGGTGCCCTCGTAGACGTGCTTCGGCATCATCGGGGCCGAGGACACTTCGAAGGTCTGGAGGAAGGGACCGAACGGCTCCTTCAGGGTGAACCGGACGGTGTGGTCGTCCAGCGCCTCGATCTTCTCGCACTTGCTGAAGATGGCGCGGGCGCGCGGGTGGACCTCCATCAGGAACTTGGAGGTGGAGAAGACCACGTCATGCGCGGTGAAGGGCTTGCCGTCGTGCCACTTCGCGTTCTTCACGAGGCGGAAGGTGTAGACCTTGCCGTCCGGGGAGACCTCCCAGCTTTCGGCCAGTTCCGGCTGGGGATTCAGGTTGAAGTCGTAGGTGAGAAGGCCCTGGTAGATCTTGCCGGCGACCGTCTGGGTCGGAGCCTGTTGGTTGATGCCGAGAATGAGGATCGGCGGTTCCGGCTGGACGATGATGTTCATCGTGCCGCCACGTTCCTGCGCCATCGCCGTTCCGGGAATCGCCAGCATGGCGGCCAGCGCGGCGGCGGTCAGGCTTTGTCGGAAAAACCGCAGACGGTTGCTCATCGGTGATGCCTCCTTATTGTTTTGCCGATGGTGATGAAATCTTTTCCAGGCCGCACCAGTCGGCCATGAACAGCGCGAGCACGGCGGTCACCTTGGCGAGGCTGTCGAGCGATACGGATTCGTCGATGCCGTGGATGCGCTCGGCCTTCGGGCCGTAGCAGGTGGCCGGCGTGTCGCCGTAAAGAATGAAGTTCCGGGCGTCCGTGGTGCAGGTCTGGGCCAGCAAGGGCGCCGGCGCGCCGAAGATCGAGCGGTGGGCGGCGTCCAGCGCCTCCAGCATCGGGTGCGCGGGGTCGAGCGTGCAGCCCTCCGCCTGGAAGCCCCGGAAAATGACGCGGGCGGCGATGCCGGCCAGCGCCGGATCGGTGCGCGCGGCCTCGGCCACGGCGCGTTCGATCTCCGCGCTGACGTCGGCCGCCGCGCGGCCCGGCGGGAAGCCGAAGCGCAGCTCCATCCGGCAGCGGGTCGGCACGGACGAGGCCCACTCGCCGCCTTCGATGTGGCCGACGTTCAGGCTGTAGGGGTGGTGATGGTGTTCATAGGCCGGATGCCGCCCGTCCGGATGATTCCAGGCCGCTTCCAGCGTCTTCAGGTGCGTGAGGATTTTGAAGGCGGCTTCGATGGCGTTCAGGCCGGCGCCGGTGTTCAGGACGTGGGCGGGGCGGCCGGTCACCTCCAGCTCGCAGCGGACCACGCCGACCTGGGCGATCTGGAGCGTGTGGTTGAACGGCTCCGGGATCACCGCGGCGTCGGCCTTGTAGCCGCGCGCCACGCAGGCGAGCGCGCCGTTGCCCGTGCATTCCTCCTCGACGACCGATTGCAGATAGACCGGGGCGGCGGGCTGCACGCCCAGGCTTTTCAACGCCTTGAAGGCCATGACATAGGCGACGATGCCGGCCTTCATGTCGCCGGCCCCGCGCCCGTACAGGCGCCCGTCGCGGACCACCGGTTCGAAGGGCGGGGCGGACCACAGCTCCTCCGGCCCGGTCGGCACCACGTCGATGTGGCCGTTGAGGATCAGCGAGCGTCCGGCGACGCTGTTGGGTGTGTGGACGCCGACGACATTCTCGCGCCCTTCGTAGGAGATCAGCGAGGGCGACCAGCCCGGCTGTTTCTTCAGCGCCTCTTCGTCGATGGCGAAGCGATCGACCTCAAGGCCCAGGTCGCGGAAGACCTGTTCCATGTGATCCTGCGCCGGTCCTTCCTGCCCCAGCAGGCTGGGAATGCGGACCAGATCGGCGAGCAGGCGCACTCCGTCCTCGCGCAGCATCGCCACCGCGTCCAGGATCGCGTCCCGGTCCACGGAGTCAATGCTCCGCACACCCTTTTTGGATGCGGGCATGACAACTCCCTTCCAACCACCCCTGCGCGCGGCCACAAGTTCTCTTTCGCCAAATCCCCCTCAAGTCTTGGGGACTTCGCGACTTTCGGACTGTACCCATGACCTTTCGCCGATGTTGACAGCGAGGGGGTTTGGGCCGCTGATTATGGGGGTATTACAATTCAGCTTTTCATCCTGCGCCAAATCGATAATCCTCATCGCCCACATAAGCGTGATTTATGGCGATGAAGCGATGTCGATGATGCCCCGCGACCCGGGACGCCGCGATCTGGAACGCTTGGGACAGCAGCTGGACTGGAACCTGCTGCGCACCTTCATGGTCATCGTGCAGGAGCAGGGCGTGACCCGCGCCGCCACCCGCCTGGGCCTGACCCAGCCGGCGGTCAGCCAGGCGCTGAAGCGGCTGGAGGATCAGATGGGCCGGTGCCTGATCGAGCGCGGGCAGGGCCGTTTCCGGGTGACCGAGGCGGGGGAGGTCATCTACGCCGAGGTGCTGGAGATCTACGGCAACATTTCCCGCTTCGGCGTGCTGATCCGCGAGATTCGGGAGGAGATTTCCGGCCACGTCCGCATCCTGCTGGCCAGCCGGATCCAGTCGCCGCTGTTCGACACGATCCTGGGGCGTTTCCACGCCGCCCACCCTCAGGCGACCTTCCGGCTGGACGTGATGGCGAGCGCCGACGTCCACACGGCGATCCAGCAGAAGACGGCCTCGCTCGGCGTCTGCCTGATGCGGGAAGCACCGCCGCTGATCGAGCACGCCCTGTTCGCGCGCCAGCTGTTCCGCTTCTACTGCGGTCCCCGCCATCCGCTGTTCGGGCGCCGCGACCTGTGCCTGAGCGACCTGCGCAGCGAGAGGTTCGTCTCCTTCACCTCCGACCAGATCGGCGGCGTGCTGTCGCCGCTAACCGTTTTCCGCGCGCAGGAAGGGCTGGAAAGCCGCATCGTCGGCGCCTCGGTCAACCTGGACGAGGTGCGGCGCATGATCCTGGCCGGGCTCGGCGTCGGCCCGCTGCCGCAGCATGTGGCCGAACGCGACGTCCGCGACGGCCTGCTCTGGCCCCTGCCGCCGGAGGAAGGGGTGGCGCCGGTCGATGTGCACCTGCTGTGGAATCCCGGCGCCAAGCTGAACCGGGCGGAGCGCCTGTTCATCGAGACCTGCCGCGCCGCCATCGCCGCCATTCCGCTCGACCGCCGCTTCGATCCGGCGGCGGTGCAGGACTGGGCGTCCAGGCATTTCGAGGCGGCGTGACTCGTCGGCGCCGGTGGACGACAGGAGTGTTGCGGCGGGCCCCCATCCCAACCTTCCCCCACCTTGCGGCGGGGGAAGGGGCTTCAATCCCCTCCCCCGTGCGCAGCATGGGGGAGGGTTAGGGTGGGGGCCCGTAGCAACGGTTTTTGTGCTGGCCTTCACCTCTTCGCCGCCTGCACCGCCTCGGCGTAGTGACGGAGCGCACGCACGAACTCCACGGCGGCGCCGGCCAGCACCTCCCCCTTGCGAGTCAGGATGCCGAAGCCGGTCAGGTTGGTGCCGATGACCAGCGGCAGGCGGCACAGCAGCCCCGCGCGCAGATGGTCGCGCACCACCGATTCCGGCAGCACGGCCACCGCGTCGCTGGTTTGCAGCAGTTGCAGCGTGGCGAAGATCGAACTGGCCTCGACGAGGTTCGCCGGCGTTGCCATGCGCGCCTGCGCGAATTCCTGCTCCAGCAGTTGCCGGGCCGGGCTGGTCAGCGGCTGCACCACCCAGGGAAGCCGGCCGAGGTCGCCCAGATCGACGCCCGCCACGCCGTCCAGCGGATGGCCGGTGCGCGCCACGACGTAGAGCGTTTCGTTCGCCAGCGGCTCGAAGTCGAACTCGTTGTGCTGGAGCGGGCCGCTGAAGCGCCCGACGGCGAGGTCGATCCGGCGTTCGGCCAGCAGGTCCAGGATCTCGTCGCTGGTCTCGCCCAGCAGCCGGACGACCAGCAGCGGGCGCTTGGCCTTCAGGTCGGCGACGGCGCGGGCGACGAGGTCCGGCGCGGCGCCCATGATCGCCCCGACCACCAGCTGCCCGTAGCCGCCCCGCCGCTTGCCGTCGAGATCCTGGGCGAAACGGTCGAAATCGGCCAGCAGGCGCACGGCGAAGCGCACCACCTCGTTGCCCAGTTCGGTCGGCTGCATGCCGCGCGGCAGCCGCTCGAACAGCGGGAAGCCGAACACCAGCTCCACGTCGTGCAGCATCTTGGTGGCGGTCGGCTGCGTCACGTTGATCGCCGCCGCCGCGCGGTGGAGGTTCCGTTGCTCGCCGAGTGCCGCGACCAGCGCCAGCTGCTTCAGGCGCAGCCGGTTCATCAGGACGGGCAGCAGGGGGGCGGGACGCATCGGCGGCTCCGATAGAAAAACCCGATCGATAGCGGACGAGTTTCGATTGGATCGCTATCGCGGAACTTCTTACCCTTGAAACAATCCGATAAGCAACATGAGGAAACGCCATGAAGTTGGTGCGCTTCGGCCAGCCCGGCCGGGAGAAGCCCGCGCTGGTCGATCGGCAGGGCCGCCTGCGCGACCTGTCGCAGCATGTGCCGGACATCGCCGGTGCGGCCCTGCTGCCGGAGACGCTGGACCGCCTCCGCCGCCTCGACCCGGCCACCCTTCCCGAAGTCCCCGGCAACCCGCGCGTCGGCGCCTGCGTCGGCGCGGTCGGCAAGATCGTCTGCGTCGGCCTGAACTACTCCGACCACGCCGCCGAGTCCGGCATGGCGGTGCCGACCGAGCCCGTGCTGTTCCTGAAGCCGTCCAGCTCCATCTGCGGCCCCTTCGACGACGTCGAGATCCCGCGCGGTTCCGAAAAGGCCGATTGGGAGGTGGAGTTGGGCGTCGTGATCGGCAAGACGGCCAAATACGTGTCCGAGGATCGCGCGCTGGAGTACGTCGCCGGCTACTGCGTCGTTAACGACGTGTCGGAACGCGCCTTCCAGCTGGAGCGCGGCGGCCAGTGGGACAAGGGCAAGGGCCACGACACCTTCGCCCCCATCGGCCCTTGGCTGGTCACCGCCGACGAGGTGGAGGATCCGCAGCAACTGGACCTCTGGCTGGAGGTGGACGGCCGGCGCTTCCAGGACGGCAACACGCGGACGATGG
>JAEZID010000014.1 GCA_023416195.1 Pseudomonadota bacterium
GAGAGACTGCGGGCCAGCGGCCGGGAAAGCAGGAACCGGAACGGCGTTCAGAAGCCGAAGGCGCGGCCGACCAGCGTCCAGACGAACAGAGTGCCGAACAGGGCCGTCAGGGTGGCGAACTCACGCAAAAAAGCCAGGACCGACATGGTGACCTCCATCACATCGTGTGTGATGGGAGAGATACCAGAACAAAGAACGAACGACAAGCGAAGAGTTCTTATTTCGTTCCAGTCCGGCGCCCGCCCGCACGGGTGTGGCGTTTCAGCAACGGTGAAACCCGCCGGGGTTGATGACGCCAAGAGTTGCCGTGGTGGTGCGAAAGGGAACGATGATGTGTGGAAAGCGTTCGCGGAATGAACAGCGCTTCCCAAAAGAATGGCCCGCCACCATAGTGGAACAGCGGAACGCGCAAGGGCACGAAAGAACGCTCATGGACACCGCCAACCACACCAAGCACGCGGGGACAAGCGGCGCAGGCACGGGCGGCGCAGGCACGGGCGGCGGCGAAGGCGGCGCGACGCATTCCAACCGCATGCCGGCGCTCGTGCTGGGCGCGCTGGGCGTCGTCTACGGCGACATCGGGACCAGTCCGCTCTACACGATGCGGGAATCCTTCACCCACACCGGCCTTCCCTTGGACGAGCCGACGATCCTCGGCGTGCTGTCGCTGGCTTTCTGGGCGCTGATCATCGTCGTTACGGTAAAATACGTGATGGTCATCATGCGCGCCGACAACCGGGGCGAAGGCGGCGTGATGGCGTTGGGCACGCTGGCCCACCGGGGCCTGGGGTCGCCGGCCGGCGGGCGGGCGATCATCGCGCTGTCGATCCTCGGCATGGCGCTGTTCTACGGCGACAGCCTCATCACCCCGGCGATTTCGGTGCTGAGCGCGGTGGAGGGGCTGAAGGTCGTCACCCCGGCGCTGGAACCCTTCGTCCTTCCGATCACCCTGCTGGTCATCACCTTCCTGTTCCTCTTCCAGCGGCAGGGCACCGGCCGCGTCGGCATCTTCTTCGGCCCGATCATGGCCCTGTGGTTCGCCACGCTCGCGGTGCTGGGCCTCGTGCAGGTGGTCCAGTGGCCGGACGTGCTGCGCGCCCTGAACCCGCTCTACGGGGTCGGGCTGTTCGCCGCGCACGGCTGGCTGGGCTTCGTCACGCTGGGCGCCGTGGTTCTGGCCGTCACGGGCGCGGAGGCGCTGTACGCCGACATGGGCCATTTCGGCCGCGCGCCGATCCGCCTCGCGTGGCTGTACCTCGTGCTGCCGGCGCTGGTGCTCAACTACTTCGGGCAGGGGGCGATGCTGCTCCACGAGCCGGAGACGCTGGAAAACCCCTTCTTCCATCTGGCGCCCGACTGGGCACAGCTGCCGCTGGTGGTGCTGTCCACGGCGGCCACGGTCATCGCCAGCCAGGCCGTGATCTCCGGCGCCTTCTCGCTGACCCGGCAGGCGGTGCAGCTCGGCTACCTGCCCCGGCGCGAGATCCGCCACACCTCGGAGCACGAGGTCGGGCAGGTCTACATCCCGCGCAACAACTGGCTGCTGCTGGCCGGCGTGGTGATCCTGGTGATCGGCTTCGGGTCGAGCAGCAACCTCGCCGCCGCCTACGGCGTGTCGGTGACCGGCGCCATGGCCATCGACACGATCCTCGCCGCCGTCGTGGCGTGGCGGCTGTGGGGCTGGAACCCGGTCTTCGTCGTGGCGGCCTTCGCGACCTTCCTGGTCGTCGATCTGGCGCTGTTCGGCGCCACGCTGTTGAAGGTGCCGGAGGGCGGCTGGTTCCCGCTGCTGATCGCCGCCGCGGTCTATCTGCTGATGTCCACATGGCGCCGGGGCCGGGCGATCCTGGCCGACCGGCTCTACGCCGACGCGCTGCCGATGGACCTGTTCCTGCAACGGGTCTCGCCGCAGTCGCCGCAGCGGGTCGCCGGCACGGCCGTCTTCATGACCGGCAACCCCGACGTCGTGCCGCACGCGCTGCTGCACAACATCAAGCACAACAAGGTCATCCACGAGCGCGTGGTCATCCTGACCGCGCGGATCGAGGAGGTGCCGCGCGTCAACCCGGACAAGGCCGTGTCCGTGGAAAAGCTGGGCAAGGGCTTCTTCCGGGTGATCCTGCGCTACGGCTATCTGGAGCAGCCGCACATCCCCCGCGCGCTGGAGCGGTGCCGCCGCTACGGCCTGCACCTGGACATGATGGAGACGTCCTTCTTCCTGGGCCGCGAGACGCTGATCCAGTCGAAGACGGAGGGCCTGCCGGGATGGCGGGAGCCGATGTTCATCCTGCTGTCCAAGACCGCCCTGTCGGCGACGGAGTTCTTCTGCATCCCGCCGGGCCGCGTCGTGGAGTTGGGGACGCAGGTGGAGATCTGACGGTGCGTCAATCCCGCGCGACGATGGGGGTCAGCTTGTAGCGTCCGGCCAGAGTCTCCAGCCGGCCGTCGCGCTTGATCGAATCGACGAAGCGGTTCACCCGCTCCAGCCACGCCGGATCGTTCGGCGCGACCGCGTAGGCGTAGGGCGTCACCTGCACCGGCATCGCCGGTTCGATCAATTGGGCCCAGGGATGAAAGGCCAGCATGCGCTGCCCGTAGGGATAGTCGGTCAGGAAGGCGTCGGCGCGGCCGGACTGCACCTCCTCCTCCCGCTCCTGGGGGCGGGCGACCGCCACGACGCGGGCCTGCCGGAAGGCGCCACGGGCGTAGTCGTCCATGTAGGTGTCCTTCTGCACGGCGACCACCATGCCCTCCTGGTCCAGATCCTCCCAACGCTGGATGCGCGGGTGGGTCCGGGTGGTCACGGCGTAGATGCCGCTGCGCAGGTAGGGGTGGCTGAACGCCACCGCCCGCGCGCGGGCCGGGGTGGCGCCGATGGCGAACATGCCCACGTCGCAACGGTCCTCGCGCAGGTCGTCGATGAAGCGCGGGAAGCTCGTCTCCACGAAGGCGACACGCGCGCCGAGGTCGCGCGCGAAGGCCCGCGCCAGCTCGATGTCGAGTCCCTGGAGTTCGCCCGTCCGCGGGTTGCGGTAGGAGATCGCGTAATAGTCCGGCCACATGCACACGCGCAGAAGCCCGGTCCGCATCAGCCGTTCCAGGCGATCCTCCGCCGCCGAGTCGGACGCGCCCACCCCGGCGAACGCCAGCATGCCAACCATCAGCACGCGCAGCACCGCAAGACGCCGTCCCATGATCCGCAGCCCCCCTTCGAACAACCCGCCGGACCAACCACCGGCGGGGCGAACAGCCGCCGCGCGGGCGGCAAGACTGCGGCACGATAACACCATGGCACAGCCACCGGCAGTGGAAGCTTGCCAATCTTCCACCGCTTGTTAAGATTTTCTTGGGCAAAATCGCCCTTACACCGCCTTTGGCCCACCCTCTCCTTATCCGGGGGAGGCGGCCGCCCTGACACCGGGCCCGCTCAACATGCTCAAGCATGGCCTCTTTCTGCACCGAGGCGGGATGCTGGCGTTCGCGGTCCTGTCCGTGGCGGCCCTGCTGTTCGACATCGGCTACCAGTTCCACGTCAACCGGACGCTGACACTGGAGAAGGCGGAGCAGAACCTCGACAACCTGGCGAGCGCGCTGGAAGCCTCGGCCACGCGCACCGTGCAGGCGGTGGACGTCACGCTGGCCTCCATCACCGAGCCGCTGGGAACCACCGGCCTGCCCTCCGACGCGCGGGAACGGGCGGAGATCGTCGCCCTGCTCCAGGAACGCCTGCACCGCTCCCCTCACCTTCGCGCGCTGGCGCTGCTGGATGCGAACGGGCATCTGGTCGCCAGCACGGAGGACACCGCCCTGGCCGGTCAGTCGCTGGCCGACCACGACCTGTTCCGGGCCCATGTGCCGGGACGCCCCAGGGGCCTGTTCGTCGGCCTGCCGGTCAAGGGCCGCAACATGGTGGCGACGGGAGCGGTCGAGGACCGCTCGGGCAAATGGATTTTGCCGATGAGCCGGGGCGTGCACGACGTGGACGGCGCTCTGC
>JAEZID010000387.1 GCA_023416195.1 Pseudomonadota bacterium
GTGCGGGAGATGGAAGACCGCTACCGCAACATGTCGAAGCTGGGCGTGCGCAACATCGAGGGTTACAACGCCCGCCTGCGCGAGGCCCGCGCCGAGGGCGAGTCGCTGACCCGCCGCGTGCAGACCGGCTTCGACCCCGACACCGGCAAGCCGATCTTCGAGGAACAGCCGCTCGACCTGACGGAGCTGCCCTACATCGTCGTCATCGTGGATGAGATGGCCGACCTGATGCTGGTCGCCGGCAAGGACATCGAGGCGGCGATCCAGCGCCTCGCCCAGATGGCCCGCGCCGCCGGCATCCACCTGATCATGGCGACGCAGCGCCCGTCCGTGGACGTCATCACCGGCACCATCAAGGCCAACTTCCCAACGCGCATTTCCTTCCAGGTCACCTCCAAGATCGACAGCCGCACCATCCTGGGCGAACAGGGTGCGGAACAGCTGCTCGGCCAGGGCGACATGCTCTACATGGCCGGCGGCGGCCGCGTCACCCGCGTGCACGGCCCCTTCGTCTCCGACAACGAGGTCGAGCAGATCGTCAAGTTCCTGAAGGCCCAGGGCGAGCCCAACTACGTCGACGCCATCATCGAAGAGGACGACGAGGACGCCTCCGCCGCGCTGGACGACGGCGGCATGTCGGGCGGCGGTTCGGGCGACGACCTCTACGACAAGGCGGTGGCCGTGGTCTGCCGCGAGCGCAAGGCCTCCACCAGCTTCATCCAGCGCCAGCTGCGCATCGGCTACAACTCCGCCGCCCGCCTGATCGAACGCATGGAGGCCGAGGGCGTGGTCAGCAAGCCCAACCACGCCGGCAAGCGCGAGGTGCTGGCACGGAACATCGAGGAATAGCGAGGGGTTCCCCCCTCGCGCTCCCTGCCAAGGGCCGTATGGCCCTTGGAACCCGGGACTTGGCGCCTTATTTCCGCCCGGACCATCCTGTAGAAGCAGGGATCATGAAGACCGTGTTCCGTCGCATCCTCACCGCCCCCATTTTCATGGCCGCCGCTATCGCTCTCGCCACGGTGAGCGCCCCCGCCGTCGCCGCGCCCAAGGCGGTCGCCCTGTCCGCCCAGGATCAGGCAACGCTCGCCCGCGTGGAGGAGTACCTGAACAGCGTCCACACGCTGCAATCGAAGTTCATCCAGGTCGCGCCGAACGGGCGCCAGACCACGGGGACCTTCTACCTGTCGCGGCCCGGCAAGATGCGGCTGGAATACGATCCGCCGGTGAAGGACTTCGTCGTCGCGGACGGCGCCTTCCTGTTCTACTGGGACGGCGAGATGCGCCAGCAGTCGAGCGCGCCCATCGGCTCCACGCTCGCCGACTTCATCCTGCGCAAGGAGGTGCGGCTGGCCGGCGACGTGACCGTCACCGACGTGTACCAGGCGCCGGGCGTGGTCGAGGTCAGCCTCGTCGAGACCAAGGATCCCGGCAAGGGCACCCTGACGCTGGTGTTCGAGGACCGGCCCTTCCAGCTGCGCAAGTGGCGGGTGCTGGACGCCCAGGGCCTGACGACCGAGGTGGCGCTGGTCAACCCGCGCGCCGGCGTCCAGTTCGACGCGGGCATGTTCTACTTCAAGGAACCCTCGAAGACCGGTTCCGAGTACGGCCGGGGGAACTGAACCCCTCCACCCCACGCAACCAAACCTAAGCCATCCTGTTGCCGTTTGCGTGTACAACGCAACGGGAGACGGACCATGACGCGAGTTCAGGCTTACGAGGCCGAACGCGTTCAGAACATGAACGACACGCTGGCCCGCAACTGGTGGGCGATGGCCCTGCGCGGGGCCGTTGCCGTTCTGCTGGGTGTTCTGGCGTTTCTGCTGCCGGCGGTGACGGTCGCGACGCTGGCGATCATGCTGTCCGCCTATCTGCTGGCGGACGGGGTGCTCGCCATCGTCGCCGGGGTGCGCGCCGCCCGCGCGCAGGAACGCTGGCTGCCCTTCATTCTGGAAGGCGTGGCCGGACTGGTCGCCGGCGGGCTGGCGCTGGTCTGGCCGGTCGCGAGCCTGTTCGCGCTGGTCTGGCTGATCGCCGCCTGGTCGGCCATCACCGGTTTCGCCGAGATCATGAGCGCGTGGCGGATGCACCGCAGCCACGGCAAATGGGCCTGGGGCATCGCGGGCGCCATGTCGGTGCTGTTCGGCATGGGCATGTGGGTGCTGCCGGCGCTCGGCCTGCTGGCGCTCGCCTGGGGCGTCGCCGCCTACCTGCTCGCCTTCGGGGCGCTGACGCTGGTCACCGCCTTCCGGCTCCGCCGCTGCCACCATGATCGTGGCCATCACGGAACCGGAACGGCGGTGCCCGCCGAGTAACGCCGTCTATTTCAGCGCCGCCAGCACATAGGCCGGAAGGGCGAAGCTGGCGGCGTGGATCTCCGGCGTGTAGTACCGGGTCGTCAGGCCCGCCGCCTCGAAGCGGGGCCGGATCGCCTCGGCTGTCTGACGGCGGAGATCCGCGTCGTCGGTCGCCCAGCCGAAGGCCATGAAGCCGCCGTAGTAGCTGGGAACCGGCGCCACGAAGAAGCTGGCGTCGTTGAACAGGCGTCCCAGCCGTTGGTGGCTGTCCTTCAGCTCCTGCGGCTGGAAGAAGGGCACGCCGTTCTGCGTGACCAGCACGCCGCCGGGCGTCAGCCGCGCCTTGCAGTCGCCGTAGAACGCTTGCGTGAACAGCACCGCCCCCGGCCCGTGCGGGTCGGTGGAATCGACGATGATCACGTCGAATCGCTCGTCCGTCTCCTTCATGAAGGCGCAGCCGTCCGCGATGACGAGGTTGGCGCGCGGATCGTCGAAGGCGCCGGCGCTGATCGACGGCAGATGCGCCACCGACAGGTCGACCACCGTGCGGTCGATCTCCACCATGGTGACGCGCTCGACCGCCTTGTGCTCCAGGCAGCGGCGCAGCATGCCGCCGTCGCCGCCGCCGACGATGGCCACGCGCCGGGCGCGCCCATGCGCCAGGATCGGCACATGGGTGAGCATCTCGTGATAGACGAACTCGTCGCCCTCGGTGGTCTGGATCACCCCGTCCAGCGCCATGACGCGGCCCAGAACGGGGTTCTCGAAGATCACCAGATCCTGATGCTCGGTCTTGTCGCGATAGAGAACGCGGCCCATGCGGAAGCGCTGGGCCACGTCCCCGTACAACGTCTCGTCGTACCAGTCGCTCATGGCGGGGCTTACGACTCCGTTTCGCCGCGCAGCAGCTCGTCGCACTTGACGGCGGTCGGCTTGAAGGCGCGCTCCAGCACCGGAATGGCCTTCAGCGGCTGGGCGTCGCCGCACATGAAGATGTCCAGCGCGGCGTAGCCCCGCTCCGGCCAGCTGTGGATGCTGATGTGCGATTCCGCCAGAACGGCAACGCCTGAGATGCCGCCGTTCGGCGTGAAGTGGTGCAGATGGATGTGCAGCAGCGTGGCACCGGCCACCTCGACCGCCTCGATCAGCGTGGCGCGGACGTGCTCAAGATCGTCCAGCCGCTCGGCACCCCACAGATCGACGATCAGGTGGGTTCCGGCGAAGATCTTGCCGTCGCGCGCGATGAAGTGGTCCTTCCGGTCGTCGTGGGTTTCCTTCCACGGACCGGTGGTGACGTTGGTACGTTCAGCGCCGTGACCGTTGGCGTGGACCTTCCTCGGAGTGTTTTCCAAGTCCATCCCTTCCTTCGTCGCGCGCAAAACCTGCCGCATTTCAGACAACCTCCTGGAGCTTCGTCGCTTCGTGAAACACAAGCGGCCCTTCCCAACACAACGCGACAGGCGTCGGCTCGTCACGGCCAAACGCGGCAATGTAGTGATGAACGCGGCAAAGGTGAAGCCATACGTACGCACATATTGGAGAAATGACGCCGGGGGCGGCAGCCGCGACCGCGTGACCCGTCCTTTTCGTCCGCCCCCGTGGGCCGGGCATCGTGCTGTGGTGCATTCGGCGGCGCGCGCGCATACTTCCCCGAGAACCGCGTTCCACCGCCCGTGCCGGAGCCCTGCCCCGTGATGACCCGCAAGCCCCTGATCGGTATTCCCGCCTGCGCCCGCATGATGGGCGAGCATCCCTTTCACGTCGCCGGCGACAAGTACGTGCGCGCCGTGTCCGACGGGGCGGGCGCGCTGCCGATGCTGATCCCGGCGCTGGGGACGGCGCTGGACATCGACGATCTGGTGGAGCGGCTCGACGGCATCCTCGTCACCGGCAGCCCGTCGAACGTGGAGCCGCAGCACTACGGCGGCACGCCGAGCGAGCCCGGCACCCTGCACGACGCGGCGCGCGACGCCACCACCCTGCCGCTGATCCGCGCGGCCCTGGAGACGGGCGTGCCGCTGCTGGGCATCTGCCGTGGATTGCAGGAGCTGAACGTGGCGCTGGGCGGCACGCTGCACCAGCGCGTGCACGAGCGTCCCGGCCACGGCGACCACCGCGAGGACAAGCAGGCGCCGCTGGCGGTGCAGTACGGTCCGGCGCACGGCGTCCGCCTGACGCCGGACGGCGTGCTGTGCGGCCTCGCCCACGGCGCGGCGGAGGTGCGGGTCAATTCCCTGCACGGGCAGGGCATCGACCGGCTGGCGGATGGCTTGATCGTGGAGGCGACGGCCCCGGACGGCCTGGTCGAGGCGGTGCGGGTGGCGGGCGCGCCGTCCTTCGCCCTGGCGGTGCAGTGGCACCCGGAATGGCGGTTCTGGGAGGATCCGCTGTCCACGGCCCTGCTGCGGGCCTTCGGATCCGCCGCCGCCGAGCGGGCCCGGCGGCGGTGTTCCTGAACAATACAGGCCCAAAACTGTTGCCGAACCCCGCGTGCCTAAAAAGCGGGCACGCGGTCCGGCTCAGCCGGCCTTGGAGACGCGGCGCAGGAAGTCGATGAGCTGGGCCTGTTCCTGCTTGGACAGGTCCTTGACCATCGCCTGGTCGTGGGCCTCGATGCGCGGGATCAGCTCGTCCAGCAGCTTCTCACCCTCCGGCGACAGGCGCAGCGCGTAGGAGCGGCGGTCGTTCGGCGAGGGGGCGCGGATTACGAGGCCGCGCGACTCCAGCCGGTCGATCACGGCGACCATGGTGGAGCGGTCGATGCCCACCGCCGAGCCCAGATCGGACTGCGACAGGCCTTCGTTCTCCTTGATCATGATCAGCACGCCGAACTGGCCGGGCGTGATGTCGTGCGGTGCAACCGCGCTCTGGAAGCTCTGGAAAACGGCCACCTGTGCCTTGCGCAGATTGTAGCCGATCAGCTCCGGCAGGGGGCCGAGAGCCATCTTTCCAGTCTTGCTGGGACGCTGGCGGGTCCGCCGTTCGGGGGGCGTGGGACGCTCGGTGTCGGTCAACGGGAGAGCCATGAATTATTGACTTGTCAGTTTGACGGATAAAATGCAGGCAGTTGCCATTTTTGTCAGCAAGAACTATGCGCTCCACCTCATGTGCATGGCTCGCATGCACGTTGCGCATTGGTTGCGGCCGTCGGCGGCGCCACCTGTAGACATACGAAGTGGTCGCCTGGCGCGATCGCCCGCGAGGTGGTTTCCCCTGCCGCTCACGGGCTTCCGAACGGAGCTTCCGACGCCCGGTCCCCCCAGACCGGGCGTCTTCGCATCCGCCTTGGGTGCCCCTTTCGGACCTTTCAAGACTTGGTGGCCGGCCGGCTTTCCGGTAGGTGTTGGAGAGCTTGCCCACCCGAAGACTGAAAGGCGCGCCATGGCCTACGCCGTTCCCCTGTGGTCCCAGCCCACGGTTCCCGTGGACGGCGGCGACCCGTTCCCCGTCCGCCGCATCTACTGCGTCGGCCGCAACTACGCCGCCCACGCGCGGGAAATGGGCGCGGATCCGGACCGCGAGCCGCCCTTCTTCTTCGCCAAGCCGGCCGACGCCGTCGTCGCCGACGGCGGCACGGTGCCCTACCCGCCCGCGACCTCCAACCTGCACCACGAGATCGAGCTGGTCGTGGCCATCGGGCGCGGCGGGCGCGACATTCCGGTCGAGTCGGCGCTGGAGCATGTCTACGGCTACGCCGTCGGTCTCGACATGACGCGCCGCGACCTGCAGAACGCCGCCAAGAAGGAAGGCAAGCCCTGGGACATGGGCAAGGGCTTCGACCATTCGGCCCCGTGCAGCGCCATCCGCCGCGCCGCCGACATCGGCCACCCGGCCAAAGGCGCGGTGACGCTGTCGGTGAACGGCGAGCCGCGCCAGAAGGGCGACCTGTCCGACCTGATCTGGTCCGTTTCCGAAACGATCTCGTATCTGTCTGGATTGGTCGAGCTTCAGCCCGGCGACCTGATCTACACCGGCACGCCGGAGGGCGTGGCCGCCGTGACGACCGGCGACCGGCTGGAGGGCGCCGTGGAGGGCGT
>JAEZID010000096.1 GCA_023416195.1 Pseudomonadota bacterium
GGACCGTCACCATACCGGACGTCCCACCACCACATGTGCCCGGTCACCTCGATGCGCAGGGCGTCCGGCCCGGCCGGCGCGGACAGGCGGCGCGCCACGGCGAACTCGTAGACCTGAAGCGCGGTCAGCGTGACGATGGGAAAGACGATGCCGCCGCCGATCACCCAGAAGCGGGCGCCAGGAAACCGTTCCGGACGGGCGAAGACGGCGTAGCCCGCCAGCGCCATCACGGCCAGGAAGATCGTCCCGCCCCCGACGAACAGGACCAGCGTCAGCTCAAGAATGGCCTCGGCGTCGCGCCCGCCGGCCTGGAGCGCCGACTGCGGCCCGTCGCAGCCGGCCAGCCAGACCAGCCCGCCGGCCAACCCCGCCGCCCGTTCCGCCGTTCGCCCCATGGTCGTTGCGCGGCCTGAACGGCGGCCCATGCACCTGCACACCCCAAATCACTCCTGCGGTTCCGGGCTTTGATCGTCGGGGCGTTCAACTCATCCCATCGCCTTTCTGTTCCGGCGGAACCTCGGCATTTCCATCCGCATTCTCCAAGGGATGAAGCGCCTCAATCCCGGTTGGAGAGCCATGCGCAGACTTCTTATGATCGTCGGGGCGGTTCTCGCCCTCCAGGCCGTGGGTGCGTTCCTGTTCGCCTGGTCGGGGCTCTACAGCGTCGCCGCCAGCAAGGACCACTGGCCGCCGACGACCTGGTTCCTGGAAATGGCGATGCGCAACTCCATCGAGACGCACGCCATGTTCATCGACGCGCCGGACCTGAACGACATGGCGCTGATCCAGCGCGGCGCCGGGCATTACGAGGACGGCTGCGCGCCCTGCCACGGCGCCCCCGACGCGACGCGCAACCCGATCTCCCGCCACATGCTGCCCGCCCCGCCCTTCCTGCCGGACACGGTCGGGGAGTGGACGCCCGAACAGCTCTATTGGATCACGCGGCACGGCATCAAATACGCGGGCATGCCGGCATGGCCGGCGCAGCGGCGCGAGGACGAGCCCTGGGCGGTCGCGGCCTTCCTGCGCCGGCTCGATGGGATGGACGCGGCGGAGTACCGCCGCCTCGCCTTCGGGGAGGAGACGGCGGCAACGACGGCGGAGGCCGACACCCACTCGACCATGGACGAGTTGGCGGGGGACGAACCGGAAGGCCCCATCGCGGAAACGTTGCGCAGCTGCGCCCGCTGCCACGGCTACGACGGCACGGGACGCGGCACCGGGGCTTTCCCCCGTCTCAGCGGCCAGAAGGCCGAGTACCTCTACGAATCGCTGCGCGCCTACGCGAGCGGCGCGCGGCCCAGCGGCTTCATGCAGCCCATGGCGGCCGGGCTGGACGATGGCACGATGCGCGCCCTCGCCGATCACTACGCGCGGCAAACCGGCGCCCCCCACCCGCTCCCGCCGGACGACGGCGATCCGCAGACTCTGGACCTCGGCGCCAAGCTCGCGGAGAGCGGCGATCCGCAGCGCGGCGTTCCCGCCTGCTCCGGCTGCCACGGGCCGAACCGGGACCCGCGCTACCCCTCCCTGGACGGGCAGCACGCCGGCTACATCGCCGACCAGCTGCGGCTCTGGCAGAAGGACGCGCGCGGCGACACCCCCCTGTCCCGGATCATGGCCGCCGCCGCCCGCGACCTGACGGAGGAGCAGATCCGGGCCGTGTCCCTCCACTACGCCCGAATCCGGCCCCAGCGGACCGCCGGGGCACCGTAAGCCCGCTTTTCCCGCAAGACGCCCGCGCCCCGAAGCCCCGGCCATCCTGTCGCGAGCGTCGGGGGCGAGTCCTTGGAAAGCACGCCTTTTCGGCCATCGCCCGAAGAGCACGGGACGTCATGCCGCCCACCAACCCTTGAAAACCCTTTCACCCCACAATAAAGCACAAGTAATAGCCGAAATGAAAATTACGGCCATTTTCTGTCACAGGCTATACAGGAACTGCATGGTTGACATCATCGCGACATTCAGCAACCGTCGCCGCACAAGAACAATGAAGGAGGCGGAGGGTGCATCGCGGATGCATGATATTGGTCTTGATCGCCGTACCAGTTGGCGCTTGCTCTTCCCAGGCTCAGGTGGCAATACCTCAGGGCGCAACGGAATCTTTATCGACGGTTATTGTTTCGAATTCAGATCCTGTTTTTGTTCATGAGGGCAAGGCGTCCTACTATGCGGACTCCTTCCACGGCCGGCGCACGGCGTCCGGCGAACGCTTCAGCCAACGGAAATTGACGGCGGCCTCGCGGACGTTGCCGCTGGGCAGCACGGCCATCGTCACCCACGCCGAAACCGGCAAGAGCGTGGAGGTCGTGATCAACGACCGTGGCCCCTACATCAAGGGCCGCGTGATCGACCTGTCCCGAAGCGCCGCCGAAGCGATCGGCATGATCGAGGATGGGGTTGTCCCCGTCCGCGTCGAAGCCAGACTCCCGACGCAGCCAAACCGCCGGGACCGGAAGGCACCGGCCAGGATGGTCGCCGAACTTCCCTCAACCACGACGGACGCTGGCGCGGACGCGCAAACCGCCACACACGAGGTGACCCATGCTGAAACTGGTGATTCACGACGGTGAGCACGCGGCCGGCCTGTTCCTGGACGGCTGCGGCGGCGTGCGCCAATTGCTGGCCGAACTGAAAGCCGTTCCGGACCGGTCGTCCGCCTCGCTGCTGTTGGAGGAACTGGCGCTGCGCTGCCTGAAACGGGGGTGGGGATTCAGCCCCGCCGACCCTCTCGTCCATGGCTGCGCGGCGGGGGCTCCCATCGTCGAGATCCATCTGGACGCCCGCCTGCCGGGCACGCCGCTCGTTTCGCTGCACCAGCCGGCGCGGGACGGCAGTCCGCACCGCTGGCTCCACGGCACGCTCGACGGGCTGGTCAGCCGGCTGCGGCTGCCTCCGCTTCACGAACGCCGGCCCCGGAACCGCGGGACGCCCGGAGTCGGCTCCATCGCCGCGTGACGTCCGCCGACCGGCCGCGCGGCGCGAGCGGATGGACGGGCGCCGTCCGTATCAATCCAGCGTCCAGCGCGTCATGAGGGGGAAGGCCGGCAGGCCGTTGTCGCCCATATGGGCGAACACGCCGGAAAAGCCGGTCATCCCGGCCTGGGCCAGCGCCATCGGGCCGAAATGGGTTCCCGTCTCCACCCACGCCTGCAACGGATGCTTCCCCTCATACTGGTCGCACTTGTAGGAACCGGGGAAGAAGAGGCACTCCAGCGGCAGCCCCAGATGCAGGACGACCGCGTAGGACCAGGCCTGCGACATGAATTCGCCCTGCCGGGCCGCCACGGTCAGCTCCGGATCCGGGGCGCCGTCCGGCCCGGTCTCCTGCGCGAGCAGGGCCTCGATGTCCACCTGCAAATCCCGCCCCAGCCGGGGCCAGTAGCGGCG
>JAEZID010000122.1 GCA_023416195.1 Pseudomonadota bacterium
CGGTAGGTCAGCCAGCCGCGCACCACGTCGCCGCCCAGCGCCCCCGGCAGCACCTGCCCGAAGAACAACCCGGCGAACATCAGCTTCATGGCCAGCGCGCGGGGCAGCCGCGTGCCGGCGGCCCACACGGCGTCGCGCCAGCGCTCGCCCGCGCAGAGCACGGCCAGAAGCTTGGCGGCGAAGCCGACGGCCAGCCACGCCGGGTCGGCCCCGGCGATGCGGTCCCATACCCCCGACCAGTCGGCGCGGGAGGCGAGCAGGCCCAACACCGCCAGCGTCACCGCCAGCTTGGCGAGCAGCAGCAGGCGCCCGCCGGCCTTGGGGGCGGGCAGGTCGCTCGAATCGGTTTGGTCGATGCTGAGGTCGTGCGTGCTCAAATCCGTACCGGCGTCGCGAAAAGGCGGCGCACTCTACCCTTTGGCGGATACCGCGTCCATGGCGGCAAGCACGCCGGGCACGTCCATCGCCGCGAAGTCCGGCCGATGATGCACGGTGATGCGCGGGCCGCTGGCGTGAATCGGGACGGACGCGTCGGAGAAAAGCCCCACCGTGGGGCAGCCGACGGCGGCGACCAGATGCGTCGGGCCGGTGTCGTTGCCCACCGCCGCCCAGGCCCGGCGGGCCAGTCCGGCGATCTCCGGCACCTTGGTGCGGTCGGTCAGGTCGACGGCCTGCGGGCAGGCGGCGGCGATGGCCTTGGCGAGGTCGGCCTCGATGGCGGTGCCCAGCACCACCGGAGTCACACCGCGCGCGGCCAGACGTGCCGCCAGCTCGGCGTACCGTTCGACCGGCCAGCGCTTGTCCGGCCGTCCGGGGGAAGAGCCGGGGATCAGCAGCGCGTAAGGGGGCGTGAGGCCGAAACGGCTGGTGTCGGCGTCCAGCCAGGACAGGTCCGGCACCGGGTCCAGCGTGATGCCGAAGGGCGCCAGCTGGCGGGCGTAGCGCGCCAGCACCGGCACCGTGCGCCGCCCCGGATAGCGGTCGGGGTGGGAGGCGCCGCGCGCCGTGCCCGACCATTCCGGCCAGGGACCGGGGGCGAGCAGCCAGAAATACCGTTCCGTCCGCGACTGGCTTTGCAGGTCGTAGACGCGGTCGAACCGCCCGGCGCGCAGCATCCGCCGCACCGCGAGGTAGGCGCCGAGCGAGCGTTCGCGCGGGTCCTCCAGAACCTCGTCGAACAGGCCGCTCATGCGGGCGAGCGGGGCCAGCGACGGGATGGTCAGCAGGGCCAGACGGTCGCCCGCGTGGTGCCGGCGGATGGCCGAAAAGGCCGTCTGCGCCAGGAAGAAGTCGCCGAAGGCCCCCAGTTTGATGACCAGTACCCGGCGCTTCTCCGTCATCGTCCCTCCGACGGCGCGCGGGCGGCCAGCCGCAGCATCAGGCCGGACGCCAGGATGCCCGCCATCCACCACGCCTGCCAGATGCCGTAGGCCGTGCTGATCATGGCGAGGCCCGCCGCGAACAGGGCCAGGGCGAAGGGTTGGTCCTCCCGCTCCATCCGCGCCGTGCCGGCCAGCAGCAGCAGCGACGCGGCGAGGGTCAGCAGCGCGCCGACCGCGCCCAACTCCAGCCAGACCTGAAGGAAGGCGTTGTGCGGGTGGAGCGGCAGCAGGCTGTCGGTGATGGGGCCGAAGCGCGACACCTCCCCGTTGGGCGTCAGCGCGCGCGAGGCGTCGATGCCTTGGCCGAACAGCGGGGTGCTCAGCGCCCGGTCGGCGGCCATGCCCCAGATCTCGACCCGGTGCTGGGCGGAGCGGAACAGCCAGTCCGCCGCGTCCAGATCCAGCACGCGGTCGAGCGTCAGGACCAGCGGGATCACGCCGACGAAGGCCACCGCCAGCGCCGTCCCCAGCGCGCCGCGCACCAGCCGGGGCGACCACGCCGCGACGGCGAAGGTGACGACGCCGATGGCGATGCCCAGCATGGCCGACCGGCTGGTCAGCAGCAGGCACACCGCCGCGTAGCCAATGGGCAGCAGCAGCGCGACGCCCCGGCGACCGGCGCGGCCCAGCGCCATCGCCGCCGGCCAGACCAGCAGGCTCAGCAGCACGGCGGTGCGCTTCGGCACGTTGCTTTCGCTGACCGGGAAATCGGCCGGCACGGCGTTCCACCAGCGGTGCAGGGGGAAGTCGGTCGCGGCCTCGACCGCGAAGACGGTCACGCCCGCGAAAACGCCCGCCAGGAACAGCCCGGCCAGCCGCCGCGCCTCCACGGCGGGCAGCGACGACACCCAGGCCCCGCCGGCCAGCGCGCCCAGCCCGATGTAGGCGATCTCCAGAACCGTCACCCCGGCGCGCGGCGACGGGCTCCACAGAACGGAAACGGCGGCGAGAATCAGGAAGAGCAGCACCACGGCGGTGCCGGGCAAGGCCCGCTGCATCCGGCCCAGCGCGTTGCGCCGCGCCAGCCCGGCAATGGAAATGACCGTGAAGAGGATGACCCAGACCGGTAGCCCGCGCGGCGCGATGGCGACCAGCGGCCCGAGCAGCAGCGCCGCCGAACCGGCCAGGGCCGCCAGGATCACGTCGGGAGGGGCCGTGGAGGAGTCGAGGCGCGACAGGGGAAGGGACATAAGGGCTCGCGTCCGAAGGGCACGGCGCGCGGCTTAACAGATGGCCGGTGGGAAAGCAACCGGGACGGGCGGCTTCTGCCCCCTCCCTAGCCCTCTCCCGCTTTGCGGGAGAGGGGACTGCCGCCGCAATGCCCAAGTTCCCTCTCCCGCGCAGCGGGGGAGGGTTAGGGAGGGGGGAAGATCCCTTACGCCGACCGCACCTTGTTCAGGAAGCCGTGCACCTCGCCCCGCAGATGCTCGGCCTGCTGGGCCAGCGTGCGGCTGGCCTGGAGCACCGCGTCGGCGGCCCCGCCGGTCTTGCTGGCGGCCGAGGTCACCTCGGCGATGTTCTGCATCACCTCCTGCGTGCCTGCGGCGGCCTGATGGACGTTCTCGGCGATCTCGCGGGTGGCGAGGCCCTGCTGCTCCATCGCGTGGGCGATGTCGGTCACCGTGCGGCTGATGGTGGTCACCGCCTCGGAAATGGTGCGGATCGCGTCCACCGCGCCGCCGGTCGCGGCCTGCATCTCGGCCACCTGATTCGAGATCTCCTCGGTCGCCTTGGCGGTCTGGCCGGCGAGGTTCTTGACCTCCGTCGCCACCACCGCGAAGCCCTTGCCGGCCTCCCCGGCGCGGGCGGCCTCGATGGTCGCGTTCAGGGCGAGCAGGTTGGTCTGCTCGGCGATCTCGCCGATCAGGTCCACGACCTGACCGATGCGCTGCGCGGCCTCGGCCAGCCCCTCGACGATGGCGTTGGTCTCGTTGGCCTTCTCGGCGGCGCCCACGGCGGCGCTGGAACTGGCGTTCAGCTGGCGCGAGATTTCGCCGATGGAGGAGGACAGCTCCTCCGCCGCCGCCGCGACCGTCTGCACGTTGCTCGACGCCTGTTCCGACGCCGAGGCGACGGCGCTCGACTTCGCGGTGGTCAGGGCGGCGTCGGACGACATCTCCTGCGCGTCGCGGCCCAGCGTGCTGGCGGATTCGGTCAGCGACTGGACGACGCCGGACACCGCCTGCTCGAAGCCGTTGGCGAACTCGTTCATGGTGCGGCGGCGGTCGGCGTCGATCTGCCGGCGCATCTCCTCCCGCTCCGTCTCCATGCGCTGCATCTCCAGCGCGTTTTCCTTGAAGACGCTGAGCGCATCGGCAATGGCGCGCAGCTCGTCCTTGCGGTCGCCGCCGGGGATGTCCACGGTCAGGTCGCCCTCGGCCAGACGGCCCATGGCGCCGGTCATGGCATGCAGCGGGTGGGTGATCGCGCGGTCGATGATCCACGCCGCCACCGCGCCCAGGGCCAGCGCCACGGCGGCGCCGATGGCGATGAACATGCCGGCGCGGGCGCGGCCATCCTCGCGGTCGTCGCGCTGGATGGCGACCAGCTGGGCCACCTGATCGCTGACCGACCCGGCCGCCGTGGCCATCGCCTTGGACGCGGCGCGCTGGCTGTCCGTCGTGGCGACCAGGGACGCGAATTCCTGGTCGAAGGCCTGCGCCGCCTCGGTGGCCGCCGCGACGAGCGCGCGCCCCTCCGCATCGACCAGCACGGCGCCGGCCTGCCGGGCGAGCTCCAGCGTTTCCTTCACCGCCGAGGTCACGGCGGTGCGGGATTCGGCGCCGCCGGCCAGCAGGAAGTCGCGCTGGCCCAGCATGGCGCCCTGCGCGCTCTGGACCAGCCGCATGGCGACGCCGCGCAGCAGGACGGCCTCGTTCACCTCGCTCTGGGCGAAGTTGGCGGCCTCCTGGAGGGCGGCGGACACGGCCACCTGATTTTCCTGCAATTCATGGGCGAGCTTCAGGATCTGCTGGGCTTGACGGTCGAGAATCTGGATCCGGGCCGGGGGAATCTCGTCGGCCTCGCTGGCGCGGGCCTGCTCGAAGGCAGCGCGGTAGATGCGGGCGGAGGCGACGATCTGCTTCGACAGATCCTCGTCGTTGGTGCCGGCGAGATCCTTTTCGATGGCCTCGGCCGTGGTCAGCAGACCGGCGATGGTGGTGGACGCGGCCTCGACCGTGGCGGGAGCGCGCGTGCGCACGAACTCGGATTGCAGGCGGCGGGCCTCCAGCACGGCTTCGATCAGGCGGTCGGCGCGGTCGGCGGTGTCGCGGCTCTGCCGGACCGCGTGTTCCGCGTCCTTGAAGCTGACCATGTTCTGGTCGTAACGCTCCGACTGCTGCGCGCCGATCTTCGTGGCGATGTCCTTCAGGGCGTTGGCGCGCGTTTCCATGCTCTGGGTGCGCGCGCGCGCTTCCTTGTCCTGGGCGACGAAGTTGGCGAAGGCGGCGCGATAGCCGTCGATGCCCGCCAGGATGTCGTCCACGAGGCGCGCGCTGCCGGCGTCGTTCAGCGCGGATTTGGAATCCTGCGCCTCGGCGCGCAGCGCGTCCAGCATGCCGGGAACGTTGGAGGCGGCCTGCGCGTCACGCTCGGTGACGAAGCGGGCCTCTTCGATGCGCACGGTCTTCAGCCGCGCGTCCAGCTCCGCCGTGTGTGCGGCCAGATCGACGCGCCCGGCATAGGTGCGCAAGCTGTTCCAGCCCACGAAGGCCACGGCGACCGTCAATAGAAGGACGGTTGCAAAACCGAGTGCGATCCGCGTACCGATCGTCATGGAAACCGGGCTCCCCCCGCTGGTCAGCCGAATAGCCGTATTTTTTATTAGAGTATAAACCGTTAACAATCGGTTTGGTATGACCAGATTATCGCACCCTGATCGGCACGGACGTCCGCCGGATGTCATCGGGGTCAGAAGCGATCGGACATCCAGGGGCTCGGCCCCGCGAAGACGCGGGACGCGGCGGCGACGGCCTTGTCATCCCCCTCCAGCAGTCCGATCTGCCGCAGCAGCGGCGCTCCCTTGTGTCCGCTGTAGAGGGTGGACAAAGTCGAGACATTCAGCGAAAGCCGCGCGGATTTCGGGGGCGGCGTGCGTGAAACGACGCCGCGCCCGCCGGCGACGGACAGGGTGAAGGCCCCCGCGTTGGCCGGGAACAGCGGGTCGGTCACGTCCAGCGTCAGTTCGGCGTCCACCCCCGCCGGATAGCCGCGCCGGGTCAGCGCCGCTTCGATGTCCACGATGCGCAGCAGCCATTCCTCCCGCGCATCGATCCGCAGGCCGGTTTCGACGGTCAGCAGGGCCAACGGATCGTCGGGACCGCCGCGCCAGTCCACCCGGTCCACCTGCGCCCGGTAGCCGGCCAGAAAGGACAGGGCGAGTCGCGCTGCCCGGCGGCTCAGCAGGCAATGGTCGGCGACGGTCAGGCGCCGTTCCTTGGGCGCGGTGACCGCGATGTAGCCCTCCGGCCCCGCCGGGCCGTTCAGCCGGTAGACGTCGGTCGGTTCCCCGTCCGGGTTCAGCGCGAAGGTCCACAGCCCTTCGTTGCGCTCCGGCAGGCCGTTGGCGGTTTCCAGCACGGTGCGCCGCAGCGCGGCCAGTGGGGCCGCGTCCGACGCGTCGATGCGCGTGATGACGCCGTCTCCGGGCACGGGGACCACCAACGCTGATGGAGGCGCGCTCCAGTTCAGCCACACGCCGGCCTTTCCGTAGCCGGCCTTCGTGTACAGCGGCAGCGTCGCCGGGTAGAGCACCGACAGCGCCGCGCCGCCCGCGCGCGCCTCGTCCAGCACGTTGCGGATCAGCGTGGTGCCGTGGCCGCGCCCGCGCTCCGCCGGATCGACGGCAACCACCGCCACGCCCTGGGCCGGCACCGGCCGACCGCCGAACCACTGGTTCATGCCCCAGACGGCCGCGCTGCCGACGGTGCGCCCGTTTGCCCGGAGCGCGCGCAGCACCTCCGGCCCGAAGACGGCGACGGCGCGGTCGAAATGCTCGCGCGGCAGCCCGAAGCCCTGCCGGGCCAGCAGGGCGACCGCGTCCATTTCGCCGGGGAACAGGGGGCCGAAGCCCCCTTCGCCAGCGCTCACGCCTGCTGCTCGTTCAGGGCGCGGGCCTGTTCGCGCAGCACGAACTTCTGGATCTTGCCAGTGGAGGTCTTCGGCAGCTGCGTGAAGACCACCGTCCTCGGGCACTTGAAGTGGGCGAGGTGCTGGCGGCAATAGGCGATCACCTCCGCCTCCGTCAGGTTGGCGCCGTCCTTCGTGGTGACGAAGGCGCAGGGCGTCTCGCCCCACTTCTCGTCCGGGCGGGCGACCACGGCGGCCTCGAGGATCTGCGGGTGCTTGTAGAGGACGGCTTCGACCTCGATGGTGGAGATGTTCTCGCCGCCGGAGATGATGATGTCCTTGGAGCGGTCCTTCAGTTCGATGTAGCCGTCCGGGTGCCAGACGCCGAGGTCGCCGGTGTGGAACCAGCCGCCGGAGAAGGCCTCCTGCGTGGCGCGGGGGTTCTTCAGGTAGCCCTTCATGACGGTGTTGCCGCGCATGAAGATCTCGCCCATCGTCTGGCCGTCCTTGCGCACCGGCTGGAGCGTGTTGGGGTCGGCGACCATCACGCCTTCCAGCGTGGCGTAGTTCACCCCCTGGCGGGCCTTCAGCGTCGCGCGCTCCTCCAGCGGCAGGGCGTTCCACTGCTCGTGCCAGGCGCAGATGGTGACCGGGCCGTAGACCTCGGTCAGGCCGTAGACGTGGGCGACCTCGAAGCCGAGCCGCTCGATCTTCTCGATCACGGCGGCGGGCGGGGCGGCGCCGGCGGTCATCATGCGGACGCCGCGCGCGATGTCGCGCTTCTGGTCATCGGGCGCGTTGACGATCAGGCCCATGATGATCGGCGCGCCGCACATGTGCGTCACGCCGTGGTCGGCCAGCGCGTCGTAGATGCCCTTGGCGGTGATGGCGCGCAGGCACACGTTGGTGCCGGCCATGGCCGTGACCGTCCAGGGGAAGCACCAGCCGTTGCAGTGGAACATCGGCAGGGTCCACAGATACACGGGATGGTGCGGCATGGCCCAGGTGACCACGTTGCCCATGGCGTTCAGATAGGCGCCGCGGTGATGGTACACCACGCCCTTCGGGTTGCCCGTGGTGCCCGAGGTGTAGTTCAGCGCGATGGCCTGCCACTCGTTGGCCGGCATCGGCCAGTCGAAGGACGGATCGCCGGTTTCCAGGAACTGTTCGTAGGTCTGCTCGCCGATCAGCTCGCCGCCCTTGGCCTGCGGGTCGTCGATGTCGATGACGATGGGCCGGCGCTCCGGCGGCAGCATGTGCACCGCCTTGGAGATGACCGGCGAGAACTCCCGGTCAGTCAGCAGGACTTTGGCCTCGCCATGCTCCAGGATGAAGGCCAGCGCCTCGGCGTCCAGGCGGATGTTCAGCGCGTTCAGCACCGCGCCGACCATCGGCACGCCGAAATGCGCCTCGAAGGCTTCCGGCGTGTTGGGGGCCATGACCGCGACCGTGTCGCCCA
>JAEZID010000147.1 GCA_023416195.1 Pseudomonadota bacterium
GGAACTTGGCGCGCAGGGGCCCCGTGCCCGGCATGCTCTTAGGCACGCGCACCACGTCGGCCGACCGGAAGCCCCGCGCCTGTTTCAGCGTCGCGACGGCGCCCGCGTAGGCGGTCAGCACGGCGTCGGAATCGGCGGTGTCCGCGATGGGCTGCTCGGCCTCCCATCGTTCCAACAGGATGCCGGCCAACGCGAGATGCGCTTCGATCACCGCACGGTCGGCGGTCGAATGTTCGGCGGTGCTCGGGTCGCTGTCGCTGTAGACGGTCAGGCGGGTCATTCTCCCAGAATAGGATCATCCTCCGAAAACGCAACCACTCTCGCGATAGCGCGCGACGGGATGCGCGCGCCCCTGGCGAACTACCGCCGGACCGCCAGCCGCAGCGACACCGCCACCCCGGCCGCCAGCAGAACCCCGACGAAACCGGCCACCCCGGCCCAGCCATGCCCGTGCCAGAAGAGCCCGCCCACCGTGCCGGCAAGGGTGGAGCCCATGTAGTAGCAGAACAGGTAAATGGCGGAGGCCTGCCCCCGGTTGGCCTTGGCCCGCTGGCCGATCCAGCCCGACGCGATGGAATGGACGCCGAAGAAGGCGAAGGTGAACAGCGCGATGCCCGCCGCGACGCTCCACAGATTGTCCGGCCACATCAGCGCCAGACCGGCGGTCATCATCACCGCGGCGGCGGCCATCACCCGCCCCGGCCCCAGCCGCCCGGCGACGCCGCCGAACAGCGGCGAACTCACCACGCCGAACAGATAGACCAGGAAGACGGCGCCGACCGCCGCCGGGCGCAGGTCGAAGGGCGGTTCGATCAGGCGGAAGCTGACGTAGTTGAACACCGTGACGAAACCGCCCATGGACAGGAAGCCCATGGCGAACAGGGCAAGCATGCCGCCGTCGCCCAGGTGCCCGCGCCACGCCGCGGCCAGTTCCCGGAACCCCGCCGGCCGCCGCACGAAGTTTCGCGAGGCCGGCAGGCCCAGCCACACGGCCAGCGCCGCGGCGATGCCCAGCGCGCCCACCACGCCCATGGCCGCCCGCCACGTCACCACGTCCGCGACCACGGCGGTCAGCACGCGGCCCGACATGCCGCCCAGCGCCGTGCCGCCGATGTACAGCCCCATGGCGACCCCGGCGGAACGCGGATCGACTTCCTCCGCCACATAGGCCATGGCGACGGCCGGCAAACCGCTCAGCGCCATGCCCTCCAGCGCCCGCACGGCGAGCAGCCATCCCCAGTCCGGCGCCAGCGCCCCCAGGATGCCGAGCCCGCCCGACGCGAGCAGCGAGACGGCCATGATCGCCTTGCGCCCGAACCGGTCGGACATCGCCCCGGCGATCAGCATGACGATGGCCAGCACGCCGGTGGACAGCGACAGCGCGAGGCTGGATTCGGCCGGGCTGACGCCGAACTCCCGCACGAATTCCGGCATCAGCGGCTGCACGCAATAGAGCGTGGCGAAGGTCGAGAATCCGGCCACGAACAGGATTCGGCTCGCCCGTTTGTAGGCCGGGCTGCCCGCCACGAGATAATTCGGAGCCGCCCCGCTTTGGCCCGCTCCGATCGGCCTGCCGAAACCACCTTCCGCCACCTTCGCCTCTCACGCACCCTGCATTGCAGCATGACTGTGCGCACGGCCCTTGGCGGCTGTCCAATATGCGTTTTGCAACGCGAGCATATGATTCCGATATAACAGCTAAACCGCTTTGAAGCGGGCCACCTGCTGGCGGGTTTCGTCGGCCAGACGCGACAGGTGCTGCATGGTCGCGGCGATCTCCTCCGACGCGGCGGCGTTCTTGGAGGCGACGGTGCGCACGCTTTCCACGTTCGCCTCGATCTCCTTGACGGAGGACTGCTGCTCCTCCATCGCCACGGCCACCGACTGGAACACGCGGTCGAGCTGCGCCACCCGCTCGGCGAGGTCGTCCATCATGCGGCCGACCTGCCCGGTCACCCGCATGCCGTCCTCGGCCATGGCGGAGGCAGCCTCGATGATCTCGGCGATCTGGCGGGCGCTTTCGACGGCGTTGTCGGCGAGCTTGCCGACCTCCTCGGCGACGACCTCGAAGCCCTTGCCCTGCTCGCCGGCGCGGGCGGCCTCGATGGAGGCGTTGACGGACAGGATGTTGGTCTTGACGGCGATCTGGGTGATCGCCTCGGTGATGCGGCCGATGCGCCGGCTGTTGTCGGCGATGGTCTGGGAAACCTTCAGGAGGCGCGCCATGTCCTCCTTGCCCTGCTCGGCGAAGCCGGCGGCGGCCTTGACCATGTCGGACGCGTTGCGCGTGTTCTCCGACACATGGGCGATGGCCCGCGCGGTCTGCCCGACGGCGGAAACCACCAGATCCAGGTCGTCGGTCTGCTCCTGCGCGCCTTCCGAGACGTGGCCGACGGCGGTGCTGGCCTCCCCGGCCGCGACGGCCACCTGGGTCGCCTGCTCGCCGATGCGGCGGAAGGCGGCGCCGGTTTCCTGCAACAGCGCCACCATCTCCCCATAGGCGCCCTTGAACTCCTGATGGGCGGCCGGCTCGCCGGCCCCCTGCATTGCCCCTTGCACCGGCACGCCCGACAGCCGGTGCATCTCGCCATGCAGCCCATGAAGCACCGCGATCACGTTCTGGATGGCCAGCCCGATGGCCCCCAGCTCGTCCCGCCGGTCGGTGCCCGGCACGGTGACGGTCAAATCGCCTTCCGACAGGCGCTGGATCGCCCGCGTGGTGGCGGTGATCGGCCGGGTCAGGCTGCGCCCGATCAGCAGCGAGAACAGCACGCCCACCGCCAGCGC
>JAEZID010000192.1 GCA_023416195.1 Pseudomonadota bacterium
CTTCGGCTGGCCTAGGCGTAGGCAAGCTCAAAGAAAAATCCGTGTAATCCGTGTTTTTAATCCGCGCAATCCGTGAAAACCCTGTTGCCCGCCAAAAATCCCGGACTATACGAACGCCTCGACCATCGATGCGAACTCATCCGGACGCTCGGCGTGGACCCAGTGTCCGGCATCGCCGATCATCTCGATCTGCGCCGCTGGAAAGTAGCGAGTGATGATGTCGAAGTATTCCGGCGTGATGTAGTCGGACCGCGACCCGCCGATGAAGCGCGTCGGGCCGGTGTAACGCTTGTCGCCCAGGTCCGGGAAGCCGATCAGATCCTCCATCGACGCCCCGATGGCGTCCAGGTTGATCCGCCAGTGGAACTTGCCCTGTTCCAGGACGAGGTTCTGCAACAGGAACGACCGCAGCGGCGCTTCGGGAATGGCCTCCGCCAACTGCGCCTCGACCTCCGACCGGCGGGTGCAGCCGTCCAGATCGGCGCGCTTCATGGCGGCCACGAAGGGCGCGTGGGTGTGGGTGTAGGCGACCGGCGCGATGTCCGCGACGACCAGCCGCTCGACCCGGTCCGGGTGGTTCAGCGCCAGAGTCATCGCCACCTTGCCGCCCATCGAGTGGCCGACGACGGCGGCCCTGGCGAAGCCCCGGTCGTCGAGGAATCTCAGCACGTCCTCGGCCATGTCCGGGTAGGTCATGCGGTCGGACCAGGGCGCGCCGCCGTGGTTGCGCAAGTCGAGCGCGTAGACGCGCCGCTTCTCGGCGAAGCGCTTCGCCAGCGTCTGCCAATTGCGGGCCGAACCGAACAGGCCGTGCAGCACCAGCAGCGGCGTGCCGCCGACCGCCTCGCCGGCCTCCAGATAGGTGAGGGGAAGACCCTGGGCCATGGTGTCCCGATGCCTTGTCGTTGATTGGTGTCGTTGATTGGTCGCGAACGTGGCGATCCTACCAGACAATTCCACGGGCGCGGCTATTCCGAAAGACGTGACCTGCGCGCCGAAAACGATAGGATGGCGCACACCTCTTTGGGACCCGTACCACCGTGCTTCGCAACATCCTGTCCGTCGGCGGGCTGACCCTGGCCAGCCGCGTCCTTGGCTTCCTGCGCGACATTCTGACGGCGGCGCTGCTCGGCGCTGGGCCGGTGGCCGACGCCTTCTTCGTGGCGTTCCGGCTGCCCAACCATTTCCGCGCGCTGTTCGCCGAGGGCGCCTTCAACTCCGCCTTCGTGCCGCTGTTCTCGGCCAAGCTGGTGCAGGACGGGGAGGCCGCCGCCAAGCGCTTTGCGGAGGAGGTGATGTCCCTCCTGCTGGTGGTGCAGCTGGTGTTCCTGGCGGTGATCCTGGCGATCATGCCGCAGTTCATGACGGTCTTCGCCCCCGGCTTTGCCGACGAGCCGGAGAAGTTCCGCCTCGCGGTCCTCTTCACCAGCATCACCTTTCCCTATCTGCTGTTCATCTCGCTGGAATCGCTGCTGGCCGGCGTGCTGAACAGCATGAACCGCTTCGCCGCCGCCGCCGCCGCGCCGATCCTGCTGAACCTTTGCCTGATCGCGGCGCTGGTGATTGCCGCACCCCTGATGCCCACGGTCGGGCACGCGCTGTCCTGGGGCGTCTTCGCGGCCGGCGTGGTGCAGTTCCTCTATCTCTACTGGGAAGCCAACCGCGCCGGCATGGGCCTGCGCCTGACCCTGCCGCGCTTTACCCCCGACGTGAAGCGTTTCCTGAAGGTCCTCGGCCCGGCCGCGCTCGGCTCCGGCCTCACGCAGATCAGCCTGTTCGCGGACACGCTGATCGCGTCGGCTCTGCCGACCGGGGCGTTGTCCTACCTCTACTATGCGGATCGGCTGAACCAGCTTCCTCTGGGCGTCATCGGCATCGCGGTCGGCACGGTGCTGCTGCCGGAAATGTCCCGGCGCATCAAGGGCGGCGACGAGCCCGGCGCGGTGGAAAGCCAGAACCGCGCCATCGAGCTGTCGCTGGTGCTGACCCTGCCGGCCGCCGCCGCTTTCCTGGTCGCCGGCCTGCCCATCGTGTCGGTCCTGTTCCAGCACGGCGCCTTCGGCCCCACCGACGCGGCGCAGGCGGCGGCGACCCTGCAAGCCTACGCGCTGGGCCTGCCGGCCTTCGTGGTGATCCGCAGCCTCGTCAACGGCTTCTACGCCCGCCACGACACGGCGACGCCGGTGCGCGTGGCGCTGGTCGCGGTCGGCGTGAACGTGGCGCTGAAGCTCGCCCTGATGGGGCCGCTGTCGCAGGTCGGTCTGGCCGTGGCGACCTCGATGTCCGCCTGGGTCAACGCCGGTCTGCTGGCGTGGCTGCTGACCCGGCGCGGCCTGTTCGCCGCCGACGACCGGCTGAAGCGCAACCTGCCGCGCATGGCGCTGGCGGTGCTCGCCATGGGCGGCACGCTGTGGCTGGTGCAGACGCGCCTGGCGCCCTGGCTGACCGCCCACACGCTGTTCGAGCGGCTGGGCGGTCTGGTGTTGCTGGGCGTCGCCGGGCTGCTGGTCTACGCCGTGCTGGCGCTGGTCCTCGGCCTCGTCCGCCGGTCGGACCTGACCCGGCTGCGCCGGCGCCGCAAGTCCGCTTAGCCGTTCTGAAGCGGGCGCGACGGGTCCGAACTCCACTCCACCATCGACCCGTCGTAGAGCCGCACGCCCGGCACGCCGGCCAGCTCGCTCAGCGCGAACCACGCCACGGTGGCGAGGTGACCGGTGTTGCAGAAGGTGATCGGTCCGTCACCGACTCCCGCCTTCTCGGCGAGCGCCTTGGCGGAGGCGCCCGACAGGAAACGCCGGTCCGCGCCCGAATAGAAGGCGCCGTTCTCGATGTTCACCGCGCCGGGCAGGGTGCCGGCGGCGCGCGCCTGCGGGCTCTTGGCCTGCCTGGCGAACTGGTCGGCGGAGCGGGAATCCACCAGCGGCACGGTGCCCGTCGCGATGGCCGCCTGCACCTCCGGCAGGGTGGCGCGCAGCTCCGGCCGGGGAGCGGCCTTGAAGCTTTTGGCCGGGCGCGCCGCCGGGGACTCCGCCACGCCGCCGCCCGCGCCCTTCCACGCGGCGAAACCGCCGTCCAGCACCGACACGCGGTCGTGGCCCAGCGCCTTGAAGGTCCAATAGACCCGCGTGGCGTTGCCCATGTCCGGCGCGTTCAGCCCGGACGCCACGATCACCACATGGTC
>JAEZID010000195.1 GCA_023416195.1 Pseudomonadota bacterium
CCGACAGCGCCGTCTGCCTCGTCGCCGACGAGAACGACATGGACATGCACCTGGAGCGCCTGCTGAAGCAGCACAAGCAGCTGGGCATGGACGCCCCGGCGGCCAAGCGCATCCTGGAGGTCAACCCGGCCCACCCGCTGATCAAGCGCCTCGCCGAGCGCGCCAAGGCGGACGGTGCGGCGACCACGCTGGACGACGCGGCGTGGCTGCTGCTGGACCAGGCGCGGATCGTGGAGGGCGAAGCCCTGCCCGACCCCGCCGCCTTCGCCCGCCGTCTGGCGAGCGCGATGGAAAAGGGTCTGGCGGTGTAAATACCTAAACTGTGTAAGGACCTAAACTCCCTCTCCCGCCTCCGGCGGGAGGGGGATCGTCCGATCCGCCGGGAAGACCAAGGTCATGGTCGTCCCCCGGTCCGGGGCGGTGTCGATGTCCAGGCGGCCGTCGTGCAGTTCGATCAGGCGCTTGGTCAGGGGCAGACCCAAGCCGGTGCCGATGTGCTTGCGGCTGAGCGCGCTGTCGATCTGGCCCCAGGGTTCCAGGGATTTCGACAGCTCATCGGGCGTCATGCCGATGCCGGTGTCCTGAACGGACAGAAGCAGGGAGCCGTCCCCGGCCATCCGGCCCGACAGCGTCACCGTACCCTCGGCGGGGGTGAACTTCACGGCGTTCGACAGCAGGTTCAGCAGCATCTGGCGCAGCTTGCGCTCGTCGGCGCGGAGCACCGGCAGGCCGCGCGGGACCGCCGTTTCGATGCGGACATGGGCGCGCGAGGCGCGCTCGGCCAGCAGGCGGGCGCAGATGACCGCGACGTGCGGCACGTCCACGGTGCCCTCGTTCAGCTCCAGCCGGTCGGCCTCCGCCTTGGAAAGGTCGAGCAGGTCGTTGATCAGCTCCATCAGATGCCGGCCGCTCTCGGCGATGTCGCGGGCGTAGTCGCGGTAGAGCGGGTTGGCGTGCGGCCCCAAAACCTCCTGCTCCAGCAGTTCCGCGAAGCCCATCATCGCGTTCAGCGGCGTGCGGATCTCGTGGCTCATGTTGGCGAGGAAGCCGGTCCTGGCGCGGTTGGCGTCCTCGGCCGCGCGGCGGGCCTCCTCCAGCTGGCGGGTGCGCAGTTCGGCCTGTTCGGCCGATTTCGCCATCAGCTCCATGGCCGAGCCGACGCCGAGGTAGCGTCCATCCTCCGCCACCACGAAGCCGGCGGTCAGCGCGCCCGGCTTGTCGCGCGCGATGCTGCGGCCGACCTCGCCGAGGGACAGTGCGGCATCGACCACCAGCGGGGCCGGGTCCATCAGCAGCTTGACCGGGCGTCGCGCGTCGAAGTCGGCCGTCGGCGGCCGGGCGAGGGTGCCGCTCAGGCCCGCGCGGTCCAGAAGGCCCAGAATGCGCCCGCCGTCCCCCACCACCGCGATGGCGGGAAGTTGCGGGACGGCGGCGAAGAGGTCCAGAACCTCGCCACAGGGAGTGTCCGGGCCGACCGGCGGCACGCGGACCGCCAGAAGGGCTGCGGTGTAGACCGCATCCTCATCCGGCGCGCCGTTCCTGACGCCACTGATGGGTTCGGACAGAGTCAAACCGCCCTCTCGTCGTTTCGTGCGAGGAGTGTGCACGAAACGACGATAACAGCGGATTTATGAGCAATTGGTTGCCGAAGTAAGCGTTCAGAGACCAACCGATCGGGAATCGGCCGCCTGGGACGCGGACGTCACCTGCACGTCCACGGTCATGCCGAGATAATCGGCCGGCGCTCCGGTCCAGGAACCGGACAGCGGGATCGCCTGCGACGGGTCGCGGGCCACCGCCACGCGGATCAGGCTTTTGTTGCCGATGATGCCGTTGGTCGGGTCGAACTCCACCCAGCCGGCGCCGGGCAGGTAGATTTCCACCCAGGCGTGGGTCGCCCCGCCGCCCATGACGCAGCCGCCCGTCACGCCGCCGCCCTCCACCCCGTCGCGCGCGGGATCGTACAGGTAGCCCGAGACGAACCGCGCCGCGAAGCCCAGCGACCGCGCCGCCTCCATCATCAGCAGCGCGAAGTCGCGGCAGGATCCCGTGCCCTTTTCCAGCGTTTCGACGGGGTTCTGCGTGCCTTCGTCGTCGCGGGCCTGATAGGTGAAGCTCTCCTTGATGCTGCGGGTCATGGCGACCAGCATGTCCTGCGTGTCGGGCGGGCCGTTCTCGCCGATCAGCACGAAGCGCTTGGCCCAGTCGTCCACCCGATGGTCGGGGTCCGGATAATGCCGCTGCGTGGTGCGGGCGAGGTCCGGCACCTCCTCCGCCGTGTAGCTGAAGGGGTAGGTGCGGGCGTAGTCCTCGATGGGGAATTCCGGCGCGTCCAGCGGGTAGTGCTCGACCCGGATGTGACTTTCGAAGCGCAGTTCGGCCGCCGGCTGGTCGAAGCTCGCCACCGCGATGGAGTTGCCGAACACGTCGTGCAGCCAGCGCACCTTGGCCGGCGCCGGGGTGATGACCAGCCCCGTTTCGATCAGGCGCAGGTCGTGGCTGTCGCGCGGGCGGAACATCAGCCGATGATCGCCGAACGTCACCGGCCGGGCGTAGCGGTAGGTCGTCGTGTGGCGGACGTCCAGGGTCATCATGGCGCCGTTCCCCTTCGATGGTGGGGACGCAACGGCAAGGTTTGAGAATGGTTCCGAATCACACTATGGTGGTCGGGCTTTGTCCGGGAAACGGTAGAGACAAGAACAATCAGGGGATCGTCATGCTTTCGCGCCTCGAACAGCTCTGCATCGACAAGGGGCTGAAAATGACCGAGCAACGGCGTGTGATTTCGCGCGTGCTGTCGGACGCGACCGACCATCCGGACGTGGAGGAGGTGCACCGCCGCGCCTCGGCCATCGACCCGCGCATCTCCATCGCCACGGTCTACCGCACGATGCGGCTGTTCGAGGAAGCCAACGTCATCGACCGGCTGGACTTCGGCGACGGCCGCGCCCGCTATGAAGAGGCCGGGGCGGAGCATCACCATCACCTGATCGACCTGGAGTCGGGCAAGGTGGTGGAGTTCACCAACGACGAGCTGGAGCGGCTGAAGGAAGTCATCGCGCGCGAGCTTGGGTACCAGCTGCTGGGCCATCGGCTCGAACTCTATGGAGTCCCGCTGGGCCGCCGGCCGGGCGCGTCGGAGGGATCCTGACGACTCATGACCTGTCCGCAGGGGCACCCCCGGACGGTTTTCCCATCGATTGCGTGGTGCACCGGGCGCGGGCCTGTCCGTTGCCGGTATGGGATCCTAGGTGTAGGACAGCACAGAATCACGACGGGAACCGGCCGCCCCCATGGACGACACGACCAAAGACCCCGTTTTCGAACGCCTCGACCGCTTGTCGGAGCTGATCACCCGCCGCCTGGACAAGCTGGAGGAGCGTCTGCGCAGCCTGGAGCAGGACAACGGGGAAATCATCAACCTTCTGATCGCCGTGAAGGCGGGGCTGGAGGAATGCACCGGCGACCTGCTGGTCGAACCCGACGAGGCCGAGGACGCCCCCGCCCCCGGCCCGTCGCTGCACTGAGCGTCCATCACCGTGACGCCGCATGATTGAGCTTGTCGGCAGAGGGCGTTCGGCCGGATAACGGCATTCACCATGCAGATCAGCGCCGAATTGCCCTCTTCCGCCCTTCCGGGCGCACCCGCCGACACCGCCGCCGCAGATGCCGCCGCCGATGCCGGCGCGGGCGTCGCCTTCTTCGATTTCGACGGCACGCTGATCCACGGCGATAGCCTGCTGATGTTCATCGGCGAGGTCGTCGGCCACCGCCGCGCCAAGCTGGCCTTCATGGACGCGCTGCGCTCCGGCCTGCACCGCCATGTGCGCCGGCGCGGGCCGGGGGTCGATTTTCCGGGATCGGTCAAGACCATCCTGCTGCGCCGGACGCTGCGCGGCGTGCCCGTCGCCGACGCGCTGGCGGCGGCCGACCGGCTGGTCCATCGTATCCGCTGGCACAAACCGCTGGTCGAAACGCTGAAGACCCATCGCCGCGAGGGGCGGCGGGTGGTCATCGCCACGGGCGCGCTCGACATCTACATGCCGGCGCTGCTGCGCGGGCTTGAGATCGACGATCTTCTGGCGACCGGGCTGGAGGTGGTAGACGGCACCCTGACCGGACGCCTCAGCACCGGCAATTGCGTGCGGCTGGACAAGGCGGCGCGGGTGCGCGCCTGGATGGCCGCCCATGGCCCCTGCGGCGAGACCTGGGGCTACGGCAACCGGCCGAGCGACCTGCCGATGCTGGCCCTGCTCGACCGGCGCGTGGTGGTCAAGATTTGACGCACCGCCCCACGGGATTTACAACCATCCCGCTATAGCGTACAAAATTGGTCGGGAATTGTGGGGAGGCCGGAGCATGTTCTCCATCGAGGCCCGCATCACGTCGCCGAAGTCCGGCGGCCGGCGCGCCGTGGTCGCCGACGACGATCTGGACCAGCGCGCCGCCTTGGCGCGCCATTTGGCCGGGCGCGGCTTCGCCGTGTCGGAAGTCCTGGACGGCTTCGCGGCCCTGTCGATCATCGGAGAGGAGGCGCCGTCCGTCGCGCTGCTGCGCCGCCGGCTGGTGGAGGACGACAGCGAACGCGCGGCGGCGCTGGCCTCCATGCTCTACCCGCGCACCCGCATCATCCTGACCGCCAACCGCGTCGATCTGGTGCCCGAGGACAGCCCCTTCACCGTTCTGCCCCGCCCGGTGGACCTGGAACTTCTGGACCGCTGCCTGGACGGGCTGTCGTCATAGGATTTCTACAAGGGTTCCGACCGACAGGCCGAAATCGCGGTCGGCGCGGCCCCGGTTGACGGCGATTTCCGCCAGTCCGTTGGAATTCCCGTACCACAGCGCCTCGCCCGGCGGGACGTCGGCGAAGGTCCGGCCGCGCCGGACGAGGCGCCCGTTGGCGCGCAGAACCGCGCTGTCCGGCAGCGACGCGGCGCGCAGTCCGGTCATGGCGTTGCCGTAAACGTCCACGTAAACGACGCGCGCCAGCTCGTCCGGCCAGTCGGGCCGCGCGATCAGGGCCGGGTCGATGGGCGAACCCGGCACCGCTTCGCCCCTGGCCAGCCGCGCCGCCACGGGGGCGAACAGGTCGCGGCCGTGGAAGCTGGCGGACAGACGCTCCGGCCGCCAGTCGATGGTCCAGGCCCGGACGGTCGAGGCGCGTCGGCGCAGCAGCTCGAACAGGCCGTTGTCCGGCCCGACGAAGCGGTGCCCGTCCGCCTCGACCACCAGCGGGCGGCGGTCGGTGCCGACACCGGGATCCACCACGCAGACGAAGACGCTGCCCGCCGGAAATTCCTCGGTGTAGGCGCCCAGCAGATAGGCCGACAGCCGCGGATCGAACGCGGGCGCGTCGGCGAACAGGTCGATCACCGGCACACCGGGCGCCGAGGCCGCCAGCACCGCCTTGACCTGCCCGGTGTAGGGGCCGGCGAGGCCGAAATCCGTAAACAGCACGATCATCGTATCAATATAGCGCGCGTCTCCACGCCGGGTAAGCCGCCAGCGTCAGCCGGGCCGGCCTTGCGAGCCCGTGCACGCGCTTCTTATATGCAGTGGAACGCAAATGCTGCGCGCGCCGTTTACTTGGCCTTGCCGCTGATCGATTGAATTCCGATGACGACACCCATGAATATGAACACATGTTCAGAAACCATTGCGAAGCAGACCCTCGCCAGTGTTTTGCGGGGTTTGGGGCTGGCGCTGGCGCTGGTCGCATTACTGTTCGGCGGAACAGCGCAGGCGGCGGAACAGCGGCCGAACATCGTCGCCAGCACGGGCATGGTGGCCGACCTCGTGCGCGCGGTGGCCGGCGACCGGGCGGAGGTTTCGGCCCTGATGGGCGAAGGGGTGGACCCGCACCTGTACAAGCCGACGCGGTCGGACACCGCCCGCCTGCTGCGCGCCGACGCGGTGTTCGTCAACGGGCTGCTGCTGGAAGGCAAGATGAGCGATGCCTTCGCCCGGCTGCGCGACTCCGGCAAGACGGTCGTCGCGGTCGGGGAGACGCTGCCGGAGGATCGGCTGCTCAGCCCGCCGGACTTCCAGGGCGCCCATGACCCCCATGTGTGGATGGACGCCGCCCTGTGGGCGCGGACGCTTCCCGTCGTGCGCGATGCGATGGCCCGCCTCGACCCGGAAGGCGCCGACACGTACGCCCGCAACGCCGAGGCGTACGGGAAACAGCTTCAGGATTTGGACGCGTACGCCCTGCGGGTGCTCGGCTCCATCCCCGGCAACGCCCGCGTTCTGGTGACCGCGCACGACGCCTTCAACTATCTGGGCCGCGCCTACGGCATCGAGGTGCGCGGCATCCAGGGCATCAGCACGGAGTCGGAGGCCGGTCTGAAGGCCATCGAAGGGCTGGTGTCGCTGCTGGCGGACCGCCGCGTTCCGGCCGTCTTCCCGGAAACCAGCGTGTCCGACCGCAACGTGCACGCCCTGGTCGAAGGGGCGGCGGCACAAGGGCATACGGTGACGCTGGGCGGCGCGCTGTTCTCCGACGCCATGGGCGCGCCCGGCACGTACGAGGGCACGTACATCGGCATGATCGACCACAACGTCACCACCATCGCCCGCGCGCTGGGCGGGCAGGCGCCGGCGTCCGGGTTCCAGGGCAAGCTCAC
>JAEZID010000243.1 GCA_023416195.1 Pseudomonadota bacterium
CGCCGTTGGTCCACAGGGCGTTCAGGCCGCGCTCCAGCTTCAGCGGGGTCTTCGGACCGACGTTGCGGTCGAAGATCTCGCCGTAGTTGCCCATCGTCTTGATCACGTTGTAGGCCCACTTCTCATCGAGGCCGAGCGCCTTGCCCATGCCCGGCGAGGTGCCCAGGAGACGCTGGATCTCCGGGTTCTTGCTGTTCACGAACTCGTCGACGTTCTTGGAGGTGATGCCCGACTCCTCGGCCTGGATCGTGGCGTAGACGACCCACTTCACGATGTCGAACCACTGGTCGTCGCCATGGCGCACGGCCGGGGCGAGCGGCTCCTTCGAGATGATTTCCGGCAGGATGACGTAGTCTTCCGGAACCGGCGCCACGCCGGCGCGGGTGCCCGCGAGGCCCGACGCGTCGGTGGTCAGCACGTCGCAGCGGCCGGCGAAGAAGGCGGCGTTCACCTCGTCGTTCGACTCGATGACGACCGGATTGTAGTTCATGTTGTTGGCGCGGAAGTAGTCGGCGAGGTTCAGCTCCGTCGTCGTGCCGGCCTGGACGCAGACGGTGGCGCCGTTCAGCTCCTTCGCGCTCTTCACGCCGAGCTTCTTGTGCACCATGAAGCCCTGGCCGTCATAATAGGTGACCGGCGCGAAGTTCAGGCCGACCGAGGTGTCGCGGGTCAGCGTGGCGGTCGTGTTGCGCGACAGCAGGTCCACCTCGCCCGACTGGATGGCCGGGAAGCGCTGCTGCGCCGAGAGCGGGGTGAACTTGACCTTGTTGGGGTCGTTGAAGAGAGCGACGGCCATCGCCCGGCAGTAGTCGACGTCGAGGCCGGTCCAGTTGCCCGCGCTGTCGGGGTTGCCGAAGCCCGGAAGACCCGCGTTCACGCCGCACTGGACGAAGCCGCGCGCCTTGACGGCGTCGAGCGTCGGACCAGCCTGCGCCGTGGTGACGGCGCCGAACACCAGAGCCGCGGCAGCCGCGGCGAGAATTCCCGATTTCATCGTTTGAAGCTCCACCCTGTCCTTGCGTTTTTCGATTTCGGACTTTGGCCCTTTGGAACCTTCGTCAGCGCGCCTCCCGCGAGGGTCACGCGCATGTCACAAGAGTGCACCAACATCATCGGACTTGTCGAATCCTCCGTAGGCTGAACTGTAAGTTAAGCAATCTCTTACAGAGGCTTAGGGGCGCATTCTCCTGTGGCCGGGCGGTTCCCGGGATGCCAAGATGGCCCGACCATCGCCTTTATCGCGGAAGGGCCTATGAAGGACGCACAGAAGGACACGATCCTGAACCACGCCGGGCGCGACCCGCGCGCCAATCACGGGATCGTCAACCCGCCGGTCTATCACTGCTCGACCGTGCTGTTCCCGACCCTGGCGGAGCTGGAGGACAGCGACCGCAACCCCTTCGAAGGCGTCCATTACGGCCGCATGGGCACGCCGACCTCCCAGGCGTTCGAGGAGGCGATCACGCGGCTGGAAGGCGGCCACAAGACCGTGCACGCGGCGTCGGGCCTGAACGCCATCGCCACGGCGCTGCTGTCCTTCACCAAGGCCGGCGACCATGTGCTGATCACCGACAGCGCCTATGGGCCGACCCGCCGGTTCGCCAACGACACGCTGACACCCTACGGGGTGGAGGTCGAGTATTTCGACCCGACCATCGGGGCCGGAATCGCCGCGCTGCTGAAGCCGAACACCAGCGTCGTGTTCCTCGAATCGCCGGGATCCCTGACCTTCGAGATCCAGGACATTCCGGCGATCTCCGCCGCCGCGAAGACAGTCGGGGCGAAGGTGCTGATCGACAACACATGGGCGACCCCGCTGCTGCTTCAGCCCTTGCGGCTTGGCGCCGACGTGTCGATCCATTCCGCGACCAAGTACATCGTCGGGCACGCCGACGCGATGCTGGGCGCCATCGTCTGCGCCAACGAGGACAGCTGGCTGAAGGTCAAGAAGACGGCCACGCGCACCGGCGCCTGCGCCGGCCCCGACGACATCTTCCTCGGCCTGCGCGGCCTGCGCACGCTGTCGGTCCGCCTGAAGCAGCACCAGGAGAACGCGCTGGCTCTGGCCGATTGGCTGGAGAAGCGGCCGGAGGTCACGCGCATCCTGCACCCGGCGCATCCGGACTTCCCTGGCCATGCGCTGTGGAAGCGCGACTTCGCCGGATCGTCGGGCCTGTTCTCGGTCGTGATCAAGCCGGTGCCGAAGACGGCGCTGGCCGCCATGCTCGATCATTTGGAGCTGTTCGGGATGGGCTATTCCTGGGGCGGCTTCGAGAGCCTGATCCTGCCGACCCGCCCGGCCGCCATCCGCACCGCCACGCGCTGGGACGATCCCGGCATCGTGCTGCGCCTGCACGCGGGGCTGGAGGATGCGGGCGATCTGATCCGGGATCTGGACAGCGCATTCAAGCGCCTGAACGACGCCCTGTAAGGGCTTGAGACAAGAAGGGTTTCGACGATGACGGACGCCGCTGCGTTCGACGAGGTTCTCGCCGCGATCAAATTCAACGCCGATGGGCTGGTTCCGGCCATCGCCCAGGCGGAGGGAACCGGGGAAATTCTGATGATGGCGTGGATGAACCGCGACGCGGTCCTGGAGACGCTGAACACCGGCCGCGTGTGCTACTGGTCGCGATCGCGCGGCGGGTTGTGGCGCAAGGGTGAGACATCCGGGCAGGTGCAGCGGCTGAAGGACTTCCGCGTGGATTGCGACGGCGACACGTTGCTGCTGATCGTGGAACAGGACGGCGTCGCCTGCCACACCGGGCGGCGCAGTTGCTTCTATCGTGCCCTGCGCGGCGGAAGGCTGGAGGTCATTCAGGAGGTGGAGAGCGATCCGGCGGTGCTGTACGGACACGCGCAAGACGGACACAAGCACGCCTGACCTTCGCTGCATCGCCGAAGATTTTTGATCTATGTCATGGTTGCACCCAGGACCTTTGGGTTACAACCGGGCTGTCTCTAACCCTCCCTGTATTCGCCTATGCCGGGGGTTCCATTGGAACCCTCGGCTATTTTTTTGCGTGCAGCGCAGGCCCGGATGTTGCTGCACGCGCGAACAAATATTTCAAATTTTAGCGAATTGATATAGATCAACGAAGCGGATAGGCGGTTCGGCTAGATTTGTTCTTGTCTCTAACCCTCCCTGTATTGACTGACCGGAGCTTCCCCTGGGAGCTCCGGTTTCTTTTTGCCTTCGGGGTGGGCCGCCGGCCAGGAGATTGCGGCAATGCGCGCCATTGACGTGGATCAAGGCGACGAAGTCGGGAAACGGGTAGAAGGGTGTTGTCTCTAACCCTCCCTGTTTATTCGTCTTGGAGGCTCCGGCAACGGTGCTTCCTTCTTTTTGCGCGAAATCCGGGATCTCACGGTCCCTGGCGCGTGCGCGACCAGCGCAGAAGCAGCCCCAGCACCGACAGCGGGACAACGATCACCGCGCCGACCAGAATGTAGGGCAGCGCCCACCGGATCGCGCCGACCGCCAGATCGGCAATGTCGCGGACGGTTGCCCAGGTGTTCGTGATGATGCTGGCGGGGTTGATGTCCAGCACGGACAGCATGAGACCGACGAGAAAACAGAGCAGAAGCGTCTTGACGATCCACCCCAAGGCACCACCTCACTTCGACCGTGAACCTGCATGGCAGGGCTCAACCGTAAACGCCCCGCTCGCCGGTCCGGTTCCGAGGAGTTGATCCAGAGGAGGAAGCCATGGGCGAACGTCACCAGCTGTGGGCCGTGGCCGGCCTGCTGGTCGGCCGCTATGGCGATGATGCGCGCGATAAGGCCAAGAACAATGCCGCCGTCGCCGAACGTGAGGGCGATGCCGACGCTCAGGCCATCTGGTCCGACGTGGCTTGCATGCTGAGCCACGAGACCCGTCACGCACGGGGCGCCGAAAGGGCCGGCTGAGTCACCTTTCGGCTTATCCCCAGAAACTGTGGATAACTTTGTGGAGGAGGCCGATTCCGCTTTGGCGGCACCGCGCCTTGAATGCCATGCCCGGATTTTGGGCACGCGGCGAAAAGCGCTGAATACAAAGGGTTTAGGCACTGTACAGCGCGCGAGCGCGAACAATGCTGTCCGAAAGAACGATCCAAAAGCGCCATTCTCTCCGCAGGGGATAAGTCTGTTGCTCTTTTTGGAATCGCTTCAGCATCCGGAGGTGAATCCTCCCGGATGTCGATCTTTGTCGTAGAGCGGCAAAGGCGTGCCGAGCGCCGGGATGGCGACCCCAGCAGGATTCGAACCTGCGACCTATCGCTTAGAAGGCGATTGCTCTATCCAACTGAGCTATGGGGCCTTTACCGATCACACGTTTACCCATTACGCGGGGGCGACCGAACGGGCCGATCAGAAGCGCGGACGGTCGGTGCGGAAGTTGTCGGCGTAGTTGCGCGGGCGGACGCGGCGGACCGGCGCCTCCTGAACGCTGTAGTCCAGTCCCTTGCGCTCGGCGAAGGCGATGGCCTCCTCCTTGGTCTCGAAACCGATCCTCACCTGATTCAGCGTGTCGCCCGAGCTGATCCAGCCCATCAACGGCTCCGGACGGCGCGGAGTCTGGATCTCGTATTCGAGCAGCCAGCGATGCGTCTTGGCCCGTCCGGATTGCGTGGCCGCTTTGCTCGGCTGATAAATCCGGACCTTCATGACGCGGCATCTCCTCTGATACGTTGTTGGTTCAACACACACACAGGCAATACACTGGCAACACTACTGGCGATGGTCGGGGCGCCCGGATTCGAACCGGGGGCCTCCAGTACCCAAAACTGGCGCGCTACCAGACTGCGCTACGCCCCGTCGCCGCGATGAGATACACGAACGCCGGACGAACGGCAAGGTGCAGCGGCGTCTACCGGATCGGGCAGCCCTTTCGTATCATCGCTCACCGCGGCGGCACCGGCGTGCCGCGGCCATTCGCCGCTCTTTTGGATCGCTTCGACATGCCCTCCCCTCGCCTTGCCATCTTCGTGCCGAATCTGGAGGACGGCCCTGTCCAGCGCGTCATGGTCGTCTTGGCGAACGCGCTGCGGCGGCGCGGCTATGCGGTGGACGTGGTGGCGCCGATGGGTGGCGGGGCCTTGCGGGCGGGGCTGCATCCGGACATCGGGCAGATCGACCTTGCCAAACGGCACACGGCGACCTCGGCGCTGGCGCTCGCGCGCATCCTGGCGGAGCGACGGCCGGCCGCTCTGGTCGCGGCCGGCACCATGGCCAACGTGGCGGCGCTGACGGCAGCGGTTCTGTCGCGGCAGGGAACGCCGGTGGTGATCGCGGAGGATGGCGCGGCGGCCGGTGGACTGGTGGAGGCTTTGCAAAGGCGGCTCTACCCGCGCGCGGCGGCAATTATTGAAGGACTCGATGACCGGCGGCTGGAAGACGCGGTGCTGTCACTCGTGGCGCAGGGCGTCGATGGGGTTCAGCAATGAGGCGCGGCGGGCCGGGTAGAGGCCGAAGAAGACGCCGATCAGGCCGCTGACCACCACCGCCAGAACCACGGCGTCGATCTGGATCAGGGTCGGCCAGCCGGCGAGGTTGGCGACCACCATGGCCGTGCCGATGCCGACCAGCACGCCCACCCCGGCGCCGATGATCGACAGGGTGGTGGACTCGATCAGGAACTGGACGAGAATGTCGCGCCGCCGCGCGCCGATGGCGAGGCGCAGGCCGATTTCCCGCGTGCGTTCGGTCACACTGACCAGCATGATGTTCATGATGCCGATGCCGCCGACCAGCAACGACACCGCCGCGACCGCCGCCAGCAGGAAAGACAGCGCGCGGGACGAGGCGTCGCGGGTCGCCGCGACCTCCGACAGGTTGCGCATCCAGAAATCGTCGTCCTGGCCGGGGATCAGCCGGTGCCGCTGGCGCAGCAGGTCGCGGATCTGGGTCTGCGCCGCCTCCATGTCGGCGCCCTCGTCCATTTTGATGACCATGGAATGGATGAAGCGCGGGTTGGACTTCGCCATGCCCGGAATGTTGCGCTTCGCCATCGACAACGGCACGAAGATCACGTCGTCCTGGTCCTGGCCCTGGGTGTTCTGGCCCTTCTCGCCCAGCACGCCGATGACGGTCAGGGGCGTGGAGAAGACGCGCACCTGCTGGCCGACCGGATCGCCGCCGCCGAACAGGTTGCGCACCACCGTCTGGCCCAGCACCACGACCTTGGTCGCCTGGGTCACGTCCTCGTCGGAGATGCCGCGTCCCTGCTCGATGGTCCATTCGCGGGCGTCCATGTAATCGGGCGTGATGCCGAACAGGACGGTGCCCCAGTTCTGGTTGCCCGCCACGATTTGCAGGCCCCAGCGCACGGAGGGGGCGGCGACGCGGGCGCCTGGGATGTCGCGGACGATGGTCACGGCGTCCTCCTCCGTCAGGGACGAGGCGGTGCCGGCGCCGAGCTTCACCCCGCCGCGCGAGATGCTGCCCTGCCCGACCATGATGAGGTTGGTGCCGAGGCTGGCGATCTGGCGCAGCACCTGATCGCGCGCGCCCGCGCCGACGGCGACCATGGCGATGACCGCCGCCACGCCGATGACGATGCCCAGCATGGTCAGGGCGCTGCGCAGCGGGTTGGCGCGCAGGGCCTCAAGCGCCGTGCGGACGGAGTCCAGCGGGTTCACGGGGCCGCCTCCTCCGGCTCCTGCCGGTGGTCGTCCACCAGATGGCCGTCGCGGAAGCTCAGGACCCGGCCGGCGAAGCGCGCCACGTCGGGCTCGTGGGTCACCAG
>JAEZID010000255.1 GCA_023416195.1 Pseudomonadota bacterium
CTACAACCCCGGTGAGCCGAACTCCGTCTCGCTGGTCAAGGTGCTGAAGGACGAAGCCGCCAAGGCCGGCCTGACCGTGACCGAGGCGACCACCACCAAGTCCGCCGACGCCCAGCAGGCGGCCCGCAGCCTCGTCGGCAAGGTGGACGCGCTCTACGTCCCGCTGGACAACACGGTCGTCTCCGCCCTGGAGAGCGTCGTCGCCGTCGGCCAGCAGTCGAAGCTGCCGGTCTTCTCGGCCGACACCGACAGCGTGGCGCGCGGTGCGGTGGCCTCCATCGGCTTCGATTACCGCCAGGTCGGCCGCCAGACCGGCGAGGTCGTCGTCCGCGTCCTGAAGGGCGAGAAGCCCGGCGACATCCCGGCCACCTACGCGAAGGGCACCGACCTGTTCGTGAACCCGAAATCCGCCGCGGCGATGGGCGTCACCATCCCCGAGGCCGTGACCAAGCGCGCGACCAAGGTGGTCGGGCAGTAACGTCTTACGAGGAAAGTGGCGACGCCGGTGCCCCCTCCCTAACCCTCCCCCGCTATCGCGGTGGAGGGAACAAGGCCCCCTCTCCCGCGCGAGCGGGGGAGGGTCGGGGAGGGGGCAACCGGCGAAGCCGGATACGGTCATGAGTGAAATTGCCTTTTTCGGGGCGGTCGAGATCGGGCTGGTGTACGCGCTGGTCGCCCTCGGCGTGTACCTGTCGTTCCGCGTGCTCGACTTCCCCGACCTGACGGTGGACGGCAGCTTCCCGCTGGGCGCCGCCGTGGCCGCGACCCTGCTGGTCGCCGGGGTGAATCCGTGGCTGGCCAGCATCGCCGCCGCGCTGGCCGGGTCCGCCGCCGGTCTGGTCACCGCGACGCTGAACGTGCGCTTCAAGATCCTGCACCTGCTGGCCAGCATCCTGACCATGATCGCGCTGTTCTCCATCAACCTGCGCGTGATGGGGCGGCCGAACGTGGCGCTGCTGATGCAGGACACGGTGCTGACGCCCTTCTACGGCCTCGGCCTGCCGGACCATGTGGTGCGGCCGCTGGTCGTGCTGCTGATCGTCGTGGTGGTGGTGCTGTTGCTGGCCCGCTTCCTGGCGTCGGAATTCGGCCTCGCCATGCGGGCGACCGGCGTCAACGCGCGCATGGCCCGCGCGCAGGGCGTCCAGACCGACTTCCACATCTACACCGGCATGGCCCTGTCGAACGGCCTGTGCGGCCTCGCCGGCGCGCTGTTCGCCCAGACCAACGGCTTCGCCGACGTGACCACCGGCATCGGCACCATCGTCGTCGGCCTCGCCGCCGTCATCGTGGGCGAAACGGTGCTGCCCGCCCGCGCCATGCTGTGGGCGCTGGTCGGCTGCGTGGTCGGCTCGATCCTCTACCGCCTCGCCGTGCAGCTGGCGCTGTCGGCCGACGTGATCGGCCTCCAGGCGTCGGACCTCAACCTCGTCACCGCCCTTCTGGTGGCGGTCGCGCTGATCCTGCCGCGCCTGCGGCTCAAGAAGGCGGCTGCTCGATGATCACCGTCAACGACATCCACGTCACCTTCGGTCGCGGCACGCCGCTGGAAAAGCACGCCTTGCGCGGCGTGGACCTGACCATTCCGGAAGGCCAGTTCGTCACCGTCATCGGCTCCAACGGCGCCGGAAAGTCCACCTTCCTGGGCTCGCTGGCTGGCGACGTGATCGCGGAGCAGGGCAGCATCTCCATCGACGGCATCGACGTGACGCGCTGGGCGACGCCCAAGCGCGCCGGCCTCGTCGCCCGCGTCTTCCAGGACCCGATGGTCGGCAGCTGCACGGCCCTGACCATCGAGGAGAACATGGCGCTGGCGGCGGCGCGCGGGCGCAAGCGCGGCCTCAGCCTCGCGCTCGGCCACGACCGCCGCCACCATTTCCGCGACCGCATCGCGGAGCTTGGCCTGGGGCTGGAAAACCGGCTGCACGACCGCATGGGCCTGCTGTCCGGCGGCCAGCGCCAGGCGGTCAGCCTGCTGATGGCGACGCTGGCCGGCTCCAAGATCCTGCTGCTGGACGAGCACACCGCCGCCCTCGACCCCGGAACGGCGGAGTTCGTGCTGGGCCTGACCCGCCGCATCGTGCAGGAGAACGGCCTGACCACGCTGATGGTCACCCACTCCATGCGGCAGGCGCTCGATTACGGCGATCGCACGGTGATGCTGCACGAGGGCCGGATCGTGCTGGACGTCTCGGGCGAGCAGCGCGCCGGCCTCGACGTGCCGCACCTGCTGGCCCTGTTCGCCAAGCAGCGCGGCGGCGAGGACATCACCGACGACAGCCTGCTGATCGGGTAGGGGCTATCGCTCCTCCCGGTCGGCTTCGAACAGGGCTTGCAGTTCGGCGGCGGCCTGCCGGGAGGACTGGATCAGCCGGTTCTCGTCATGGTGGACGGCTTGCTGGCGGACCAGCGTGCGCTCGTCGTGCGCGCGGAAGGTCTCGACCGTGCGCCGCGCCTCCTCCTCCGGCAGGCCCAGCGTGCGCAGCACGTCGCCGGTCAGGCGCAGGCTGGAATCGAAGGTCTCGCGCACGATGTGCCGCACGCCCCGGTCCATCAGATGGTGGGCGTGCCGCCGGTTGCGGGCGCGGGCCAGGATGGTCAGCTGGGGGAAATGGCGCGTGGCGATCTCCACCACGCGCAGCGACTGTTCCATGTCCTCCAGCGCGACCACCAGAACCTTGGCCTTCTCGGCCCCGGCGGCGCGCAGCAGGTCTTCCCGCGTCGGGTCGCCGTAATAGACCTTGTTGCCGAAACGGCGCACGAAATCGACCTGCGCGGCGCTCTGCTCCAGCGCGGTGAAGGGGATGCCGCGCAGGCGCAAGACCCGCCCGACGATCTGCCCGACCCGCCCGAAACCGCAGATGATGACCGGCGGTTCCTCGTCACCGTCGATGGCGTCAAAGGGGCGCGCCGCGCGCTTGATGAGGCGCGGCGCCAGCCAGCGCTCCTCGGCGGAGAAGAGGAAGGGCGTCGCGATCATCGACAGCGTCACCACCAGCATGGCCGCCGCCGACTGCTCCGCCGTCATCGCCCCGACCGCCACCGCCAGTCCGAACAGCACGAAGCCGAACTCGCCGCCCTGGCTCAGCACGGACGCCAGCCGCGCCGACCCGCCCGACCGCAGCCCGGACGCGCGCGCCAACCCGAACAGCACCGCCGCCTTCAGCGCCATCAGCCCCAGCGCCAGCGCCAGGAAGCGCATCGGCTCGGCCATCAGCGCCCTGACGTCCGCCCCCATGCCGACCGACACGAAGAAGAATCCCAGCAGCAACCCTTCGAACGGCGCGATGTCGGCCTGAACCTCGTGCCGGTACTCGCTGTCGGACAGCAGCACCCCGGCCATGAAGGCGCCCAGCGACATGGACAGGCCCGCCCAGGCCGCCAGTTCCGCCGTGCCCAGAACGATCAGCAGGGCGGTCGCCGTGAAGATCTCGGGCGTCTTGGCCGCGTCCACCGCCCGAAGGACCGGGCGCAGCAGATAGCGCCCGCCGACCAGGATCGCGGCGACGGCCAGCCCGGCCTTGGCGACCGCGACCCACGCCCCGTCGGCGTCCGGCAACGCGCCCCCGTTGCCCAGCAGCGGCAGCAGGGCCACCGCCGGGATGATGGCGAGGTCCTGGAACAGCAGGATGGAAAAGGCGCTGCGCCCGGCGTTGGTCGGCAGCAGCTCCCGCTCCGCCAGCATGGGCAGCACCATGGCGGTGGAGGACAGCGCCAGCCCGAACCCGATCACCACCGAGGCCGCCAGCGGCAGCTTCAGCAGGATCACGGCGACCCCGGCGATCACAGCACCCGTCACCACCACCTGCGCGCCGCCCAGCCCAAGAACGGCCCGGCGCATCACCCACAGGCGGGACGGCCGCAGCTCCAGCCCGATCAGGAACAGCAACATGACCACGCCCAACTCCGACACATGGGCGATGGTCTCCACCTCGGTCACCAGGGCGAGGCCGCCCGGCCCGATGACCAGCCCCGCCGCCAGATAGCCCAGCGGCGCCCCGAAGCCGAGGCGCTTGGCCACCGGCACGGCGAGCACCACCGCCGCCAGCAGAACCACCAGTGTGATGAGATTCGACATCCGACCCGTCCCGGTCTTTGCGCTCAGGCAAATATGGGGCGGTGCCCATGGAACGGCGAACAGCGGACAGAGAATCGGGGGCCGAAGCCAGGATTGGACGAACGGTTCCTTGCTACGCGGTTCCTCATACTTGAGTATGCATGAAGGCGGGGGTGCGATACCGTTAATATCAATGACTTGGACATTGTTGCAGTATTGCGACCGATGTCCCTGTCTGAGGACGGCAACCCCGGTCGAGGCGGTCATGGCGCGTGTGATCCCCGAAGTGTCGCTCCTGACGGGGCGGGCGAAGGCGGCGGAGACCGCCGCGCTGGGCATCCCCCTGCATCGCCGCACCGGGTTGCGCCTGTGGGTCCTGTTTCTCCTGCTCCTGCTGCCGATCGTCGCCCACGGCGTGGTGACGGAGATCAACAACCGCCACAACCATTTCCAGCATGAGCTGGACATGCTGAGCGATCGGGTGAACGAGGCCGATCAGGTGACGTCGGCCCTGTTCCGGGCAACCCATGACATCCTCCGTGCCCTGTCGCAGATCGACGTGGTGCGGGGCGGGGACGGCGCGGCCTGTTCCGAGGCGCTGGCCCGCGTCGCGACCCAGTACCGGCAATACACCGCCTTCACGCGGGTGGACGCGCGGGGGCGCGTCACCTGCAGTTCCCAGCCGGTCGCACGGCCGCTGGACGTGCCCGGCGACCCGGCGCTGCTCAACGCCCTGTCCAGCCGGGTCGCATCGGTCAGCCCGGTCATCGACGGGCCGATATCCGGCCAGCGGATCATCGTCTTTTCCCTGCCGATCCTGAATTCGTCAGGCGAGGTGACCGCCGTCGTCAACACGGGTCTGGAACTGGCGTGGTTTCAGGCGGAACTCGCCAAGGCGGCCCCCAAGGACAGCGGTGCGCTGGTTCTGTTCGACGGCCGGGGGGCCATTCTCGCCCAACTGCCGGCGGACGGCGCGCCGCCCGCCGCCTCTCCCGGCCCCGTCGCCGCGCCGCTCGGCGAACTCGTCGCGGAACGCCGTGACGGGCACGGCGAGTATCTCGCCCAGGACGGCGTGCGGATGCTGGCCAGTTTCGTCACGCGCGAGGACATGCTGGGCGGTTTGCACATCGCCGCCACTATCCCGGCGGCGACGATCGACGCCGGCCTGAACCGCGACCTGCGAAACCGGCTGGCCATCCTGGCCGCCGTCATCCTGCTGTCCATGGCCGTGTTCTGGGCGGCGGCCGATTTCCTCATCCTGCGGGGCGTGCGCAGCCTGATGCGGCAGGCGGACCGGCTGGCGCGCGGCGATCTGCGCGTGCGCTCGACGGTGCCGGAGTCGGCCGCGGCCGAACTTCGGCTGCTGGGCGGTGCCTACGACCGGATGGCGGACGAGTTGCTGGCGCGCGAACAGGCGCTGACGACCAGCGAGGCGCGCCTGCGGATCGCGCTGGAAAGCGCCGCGATGGGCATGGCCGATTACGATCTGCGGAGCGGGCGGTTCATCCGCTCTCCGCTGGTGGACGAGATGTTCGGCTTTCCCCTGGACGGCACCGAAAGGGATGGGGAGGAGTTCTACGGCCGCATCCATCCGGAGGATGCCGGGGAGGTCCGCCGCGCCTTCCGGGAGGCCGCGAACGGCGGCCGCCACGTCAACATCGAATACCGCGTTCAGTGGCCGGATGGGACGGTGCGCTGGATCGCCTCGCGGGGGGAGGTCATGCCGTCGCCGGACGGCCTGTCGCCCCGCTACCTCGGCGTTCTGCGCGACGTCACCGAGCGCCGGCGGATGGAGCGGGCGTTGCGCGAATCCGAGGAGCGGTTCCGGACCATGGCCAACTCCGTGCCCGACATCCTCTTCATCCAACGGTCGGACGGAACCCGCGAGTACCACAACCAGCGCTTCTACGACCTGACCGGGCTGTCCACGGCCGAGGAGGCCGGTCCCTGCGGCACGGCGGTTCTGCATCCCGACGATCGCGAACGCCATCGCCAGCGCTGGGCGAGCAGCGGCCGCACCGGGGCGGTTTTCGAGAGCGAATGCCGGCTGCGCATGGCCGACGGTGGCTATCGGTGGTTCGTGGTGCGCGCCTTTCCCGTCCGCGGTGCCGATGGGACCATCCGGCGCTGGATGGGGTCGGCGTCCGACATCGACGACCGCAAGCGTGTGGAACAGGCCCTGCACGCCGCCCGGCTGGAGGCGGAGCGCGCGAACCGCGCCAAATCCCGTTTCCTCGCCGCCGCCAGCCACGACCTGCGCCAGCCGCTCAACGCCATGAGCCTGTTCCTGGGCGTGCTGCAAACCCACGTCGACGAGGTGGGCAAGGGCGTGCTGGGCCAGATGCAGACCTCGCTCGACGCGATGATCGAGCTGTTCAACGCGCTGCTCGACCTGTCCAAGCTGGAAAGCGGCGCCGTGGAGGTCGAGGTGAAGCCCGTTCCCGCCGCGTCGCTTCTGGATCGGCTGCGCACCGATTTCTCGGGCATGGCGACGGCGAAGGGGCTGGACCTGCGCGTCGTGCCCAGCCGGGCCGTGCTGATGACCGACGCGCCCCTGCTGGAACGGATTCTGCGCAACCTCGTGTCCAACGCGATCCGCTACACCGAGTCGGGGCGGGTGTTGGTCGGCTGCCGCCGGTACGGCGATTCGCTGCGGATCGAGGTGCACGACACCGGCCCCGGCATCGCGCCGGAGGACCAGCGGCGCGTCTTCGAGGAGTTCTCCCAGCTGGCCAATCCGGCGCGGCAGCGCGACGGCGGCCACGGTCTGGGGCTCGCCATCGCCAAGCGGACGGCCGATCTGCTGAACCATCCCCTCGGGCTGGACAGCACGCCGGGGCGCGGCAGCTGCTTCCGGGTGAGCGTGCCGCTTGCCGAGACCCCGGCGTTGCCGGGGCAGGCCGTGGCGGCGTCGGCCGCGAAGCCCGCCGGCGCGGCGCGCAAGCGGGTGTGGGTGGTCGAGGACGATCCGCTGGTGTCGGCGGCCATGGCGCTGGTGCTGGACGAGCTGGGCTGCGACGTGGAGAGCGTGGGCAGCGCCGCCGAGGCGATGGCGCTGGCCGAGGATGCCGACCTCGACCCCGATCTGGTGATTTCCGACTATCGGCTTCCCGGCGACGGCAACGGGTTGGCCGTCATCCGCGCCATGCGCGAACGGCTCGGCGACGGCGTCAAGGTCTGCATCGTGACGGGCGATCCCGCCGACGACATCGAGCCGCAGGCCCGCCGCGCCGGCGCCCAACTGCTGCGCAAGCCGATCCGCAGCCAGGATCTGGTCCGGCTGCTGGAGGATGCGTGAGGCGCCGAACGCCCTCCCTCCGGACGGGGGGAGGGCGTTCGGCGTTCCCTCACTGCACGACGATGCGCGGCGCGGCGCGGGCCGGACCCTGGTCGCCGGAGACCTTCTCCCAGACGCGGGTGGCGATCCGGCGGTAGGCCTTGGCGTGCTCCGATTCGGGCTGCGAGACCACAATGGGCTGGCCCTGGTCGGAGGTCTCGCGGATGTCGATGTGCAGCGGCAATTCGCCCAGGAACTCCATCCCCAGCGTCTCGGCTTCCTTGCGGGCGCCGCCGTGGCTGAAGATGTCGCTGCGGTGGCCGCAGTTGGGGCAGCAGAAATAGCTCATGTTCTCGATGATGCCGAGGACGGGCACGTCCACGCGGCGGAACATGTTGAGCCCCTTGCGGGCGTCCAGCAGCGCGATGTCCTGCGGGGTCGAGACGATGACCGCGCCGGCCAGCGGCACCTGCTGCGCCATGGTCAGCTGCGCGTCGCCGGTGCCCGGCGGCATGTCCACCACCAGCACGTCCAGCGTGCCCCAGTTCACGTCGCGCAGCATCTGCTGAAGCGCGCTCATCACCATGGGCCCGCGCCAGATCATCGGCGTGTCCTCGGCCACCAGGAAGCCCATGGACATCACCTTGATGCCGTAATTCTCCATCGGCTCCAGGATGCGGCCGTCGTGGCTGGTCGGCCGGCCGGAGATGCCCAGCATGCGCGGCATGGAGGGACCGTAGATGTCGGCGTCGAGCAGGCCGACCTTCAGCCCGTTCGCCGCCATGGCCAGCGCGAGGTTGCTGGCGGTCGTGGACTTGCCCACGCCGCCCTTGCCCGAGGCGACGGCGATGATCGCCTTCACGCCGGGCACCAGCGCCTTCTGCTCGCCGGCGCCGCCGTGGGCGTGCCCGTGCCCGCCATGCTGATGCCCGTGCTGGTGGCCCCCATGCTGATGGCCTTGTTGCGGGGCGGCCTGGCCGGCTTCGCGGTGGGCCGTCAGGATGGCCGTGACCGACAGAACGCCCGGCAGCCTTTCCACGGCCTTCTCGGCGGCGTGGCGCACCGGCTCGGCCTGGGCGCCGCGCTTGGGGTCCACTTCGATGGAAAAGGCGACGTTGCCGTCGCGGACCACCAGGCCCGACAACATGCCGAGGCTGACGATGTCCTTGCCCCGGTCCGGATCGTTCACCGTCCTGAGAGCATCGAGGACTTGAGCTTCGCTGACCTGCGCCATGGTTGAAAACTCCGCTGCCTTCCCGATATTGGCGGATATCCGTCGGTGGAATCCTCTCCGAAGGGGGAGGCACTATAGGACCGTCGGGCAATAATGGTAAAGGGTCCGAACCTTCCGGCAAGCTCATGGCCGGCAAAGGGATCGGATCAGGCACGAGAGAGCGCGAAGGGGAACGAACGGAATGCCTTGGACCAATCAGGGTGGGGGTGGCGGTGGCGGCCCCTGGGGACCTCCGCCGGGCGGCGGCCCGAATCCGTGGGGCCGTCCGCCGGGTGGCGGTGGTGGAGGTGGGGGCGGTGGCGGCCCGCAGCCGCCCGACCTTGAGGATCTGCTGCGTCGCAGCCAGGACCGCCTGAAACGGGTCATGCCCGGCGGCGTCGGCAGCGGCCGGGGCATCGCGCTGGTCGTCGGCCTGCTCGCCGTCATCTGGCTGGCCAGCGGCATCTACCGGGTCGAGGCGGACGAGCAGGGCGTGGTCATGCGCTTCGGCCAGTGGGTCCGCACCGAACAGCCGGGTCTGCGCTATCACCTGCCGGCGCCCATCGAGACGGTGCTGCTGCCGAAGGTCACGCGCGTCAACCGCATCGAGGTCGGCTACCGTTCGGCCGGCGACGGACGGCGCGGCGATCGCGACGTCACCGACGAGTCGCTGATGCTGACCGGCGACGAGAACATCGTCGACATCGACTTCACCGTCTTCTGGGTCATCAAGGACGCGGGCGAGTATCTCTTCAAGATCCGCGACCCCGAGGTCACCGTGAAGAAGGCGGCCGAAAGCGCGATGCGCGAGGTCATCGGCCGCACCGACCTGCAACCCGCCCTGACCGAGGCCCGCCAGCAGATCGAAACCTCCACCCGCCAGCTGCTCCAGGCCATGCTGGACGAATACCAGGCGGGCATCGAGGTGACGCAGATCCAGCTGCAGAAGGCCGACCCGCCGGCGCCCGTCATCGACGCCTTCAACGACGTGCAGCGCGCCCGCGCCGACCGCGAACGCGCCCGCAACGAGGCGGAAGCCTACCGCAACGACATCATCCCGCGCGCCCGAGGCGAGGCGGAACGCCTGATCCAGGAAGCGTCGGCCTACCGCGAGCAGGTCGTCAATCTGGCGCAGGGTGATGCCGAGCGTTTCCGCAAGGTGTACGAGGCCTTCTCCCAGGCCCGCGACGTGACCGCCAAGCGCATGTATCTGGAAACGATGGAAGAGATCCTGCGCGGCGCCAACAAGGTCATCATCGACGGCAACGCGCAGGGCGCCCAGGGCGTCGTGCCGTACCTGCCGCTCAACCAGCTTCAGCCGGCGCCCGCCGCCACCGTGCCGGCCAAGCCCGGCCAGCAGCCGAACCGCTGAGGAGGCGACGCCATGAACCGCACCCTTCTGTTCGCCGGCATCGGCATCGTCGCCGCGGGCATCGTCGCCTCGGCCTCCCTGTTCACGGTGAACGAGGCGCAGCAGGCCCTTGTCCTCCAGTTCGGCGAGCCGATGCGCGTCATCCGCGAACCGGGCCTGAAGGCCAAGATTCCCTTCATCCAGGAAGTGCGCATCCTCGACCGCCGCGTCCTCGACCTCGACCCGCCGGTCGAGCAGGTCATTCTGGCCGACCAGAAGCGCCTGGACGTGGACGCCTTCGCCCGCTACCGGATCCTCGATCCGCTGCGTTTCTACCAGTCCGCCGGAACCGAGGCGGTGGCCGAGACGCGCCTGAACGCCATCGTGAACTCGGCGCTGCGCCGCGTTCTCGGCAGCGTCACCCTGCTCGCCATCCTCTCCGACGAGCGTCCCCGCGTGATGAACGACATCCGCGCGCAGGTGAACAGCGAGGCCCAGCGCTTCGGCATCGAGATCGTCGATGTCCGCATCCGCCGCGCCGACCTGCCGGAGGAGACCAGCCAGTCGATCTTCGCCCGCATGCGGTCGGAGCGTGAACGCGAGGCGTCGGAGGCCCGCGCGCAGGGTCAGGAGCAGTCCCAGCAGATCCGCGCCCGCGCCGAACGCGAGCGCACCGTCATCCTGGCCGAGGCCCAGCGCGATTCGCAGATCCTGCGCGGCGAGGGCGACAACCAGGCGATCAAGCTGATCGGCGAAGCGACCTCGGTGGACCCGCAGTTCTACAGCTTCTACCGGACGCTGGAAGCGTACCGGAAGTCGCTGAACAAGGACGACACCACCATGGTGCTGTCCCCGAACGGCGAGTTTTTCCGCTACTTCGGCGACGTGACCGGCGGCGGGCAGGGCGCTCCGGCCCCCGCCGGCACCCCGGCCCCGCAACGCCCGGCCAATTCGGCCCCGGCGACGGCGTCGCAGTGAGGTCCGAAATCCCCTCCCCCGCGACAGCGGGGGAGGGTTAGGGTGGGGGCGAGTGTCCCCACCTGAAACACATCCATGACCGACTTCTTCACCGCCCTGGCCCTCGTCCTCGTGATCGAGGGCATTCTTTACGCGATGTTTCCCGCCACCATGCGCCGGGTCATCGCCGAAGCCCTGGCTTTGCCGGAAAACCAGCTCCGCGTCGCCGGGCTGACCGCCGCCGTGATCGGAGTCGGCCTCGTCTGGCTGCTGCGCGCCGGGTGAATGGTCCCGCGAGAAGTGCAACAGCCTGATTCTTCGCGTGATCTATGGACCCGCGCGTCATTTTCCGGCCATACTCGTGGCCATACACTCGCCCGTCCGCCGTGCGGCGGCCGGCCCGCGCGCGGTCGCTTGAAGCGGTGCCGTGCGGGGCCTACATCCGCTACACGGATCGGGTGAGCGCCCCCGGTCCGCACCCCAATCGGGACGAAAACGCGGCCGGACGTCCGGCAGGGAGAGCTGAGTTGAACCATAACAATCGCACCAAGCGCGCTGCCGTCGCGGTCGTTGACGACCGGC
>JAEZID010000268.1 GCA_023416195.1 Pseudomonadota bacterium
GTCGCGGTTCATGTCCCACTTCAGGTAGCCGATGTATCCGGGCCGCAGCAGCGCGTCGATCTTCCCGAACAGATAGTCCGCCACCTCCGCCCGGCCGAGGTCGAGCACGAATTGCCGCCACTGCCCCGGCGGCCACCGCGCCGGGTCGGTCGCCTGCGGCAGTTCCATCACCCAATCCGGATGCGCCCGGTACAGATCGCTGTTCGGGTTGACGTTCTCCGGCTCGACCCACAGGCCGAACTCCATGCCCTTCGCTCGCACGGCCTCGGCGACGGGGGCCAGCCCGTCCGGATACTTCCCCGCGTCCGGCCACCAGTCGCCGAGCCCCGCGCGCTCGTTCACCCGCCCGTGGAACCAGCCGTCGTCGATGACGAAGCGCTCCACCCCCACCGTCGCGGCGCGGTCGATCAGGTCCAGCAGCGCGCCCTTTTCATGCGCGAAGTAGATCGCTTCCCAGATGTTCAGATGCACCGGCCGCGCGCGCAGGGGCCGGCGCGGCAGGATGCGTTGCCGCACATGGTCGTGCGTCCGCGCCATCAGCCCGTTCAGCCCGCCCTCGTCCACCGCCGCGTAGGCCGGCGGCGTCCGGTAGGTCTCCCCCAGCCCCAGCACGACCTCGCCCGGATGCAGCAGTTCGCCCAGTTGCACGATCTTCGTGCCGTCCGGGCGGGTTTCCACCGACAGGCGGTGGTTGCCGCTCCAGCCCAGATGGAAGCCGTACACCGCCCCGCGATCCACGCCGAAGCCGCGCTCGCCCAGCACCACGCCGGGAAAGGCGTCGTGGGACGTGCGCCCGCGCCGGTTCTCGCGCAGCAGCACGCCGGCGCCCAGCGCCACCCGCCGCTCCTGGAACTCGCGGATGTAGGCGCCCTCAGACACCAGCGCCTCGTCCAGAAAGGCCGGCAGCGCGAGGCACAGCGACGCGCACCAGTCCAGCCGGTAGGGTTCGGCGGCCCGGTTGGTCACCTCGGCGCAGGCACGCAGCACGCCCGTCCCGGCGTCCAGGTCCAAATCCACGACGATGGCGAGCGATCCGTCCTCGGCCTCATGCGCGATCCGCGCCCGGCCGGCCGTCGCCTCGATGCCCATGACGTGCAGCCGGGGCGCCCAGCCCCCGCCGTCATGCCGCCCCGACAGCGCCGGCTGCCCCCAGAAGCCCCAGCCCGAGGCGGGCAGCAGGGGCGGGAACATCGGCGCGTCGATGCCCGATTCGGGAAGGGAGGCGCGCAAGCCTCCCTCGTCCACGCCCTCGGGCAGGGCCGGTCCCCAGTAGAGCAGGCGCGCCGTGTCCTCGACGCCCAGCGCGAGGCTGACCCCGCCGCCCCGAAGATGGACCATCCGTTCCGCTGGCCGTGCCGACATCCTGCGCGTCCCCATGCCTTTGCCCGTTGGGGCTTTTTTAGCACGGGGACACCCGGTTACACCCCCTTGCGGGCGATGCGCAGCGCCTCCTTCAGCACCTCCATGTCGCCGATGTGGTTCGCCAGCAGCAGCACCAGCTTGGCGTTGACCATGTTGCTCTGCTCGGCGCTCAGGTCGCGATGCGTGTCGATCAGCGCCTCGTAGAAGTCGTCCGGGTTCGCAAGCCGGTTCTCGGTGACGAGCGTGGCCATGACTGTGTCCTCCCCAATCTTCTTTTACAGACCAACGGCGCGGTTCAGCGCCCCGGCCAGCTTGTCGGCGTCGAACTTCCGCCAGCGCCCGGCCACATGCTGGTCGGGGCGGATCAGGTAGAGCGTGCCCGGCGTGGCGTCGTACCGCTCCTCGAAGCGGCCGTTCACGTCCACCAGCTCGTTCGGCAGAGCCTCGCGGCGGCGGCTGGTGACGGCGTGCCACGCGAACGGCACCGCCCCCTTGGCCAGCCCGTCCAGCCGCTCCGCCACCTCGGCCGGCACCGCGTCGCCCCCGGCGTAGTAGAGCGCCACGAAACCGCCGCCCAGCTTGTCCATCAGCCAGCCGGCCTGCCCCTGCGCCTCCACCGGAGCGTCGGTCGCGGGCGCGCCCGGCACCATCTTGCCCTCGAACCGGTCGCCGTCCGGCGTGTTCAGCCGGCTGTCCACATAGGTTGTCGGCGTGGACAGGCGGCCGGAGTTCACCAGCGACCGCGCGAAGGGCTGCTCGCCCGCCAGATTCAGCACGGCGTCCCGGAAGGTCCGGCTGACCTCGCTCTTCGGCGTGATGAAGTCCGTGGAGCGCGTGGAGTTCAGCAGGTTTTCCTTCGCCGCCGCCACGCGCTCGTCGGAATAGGTGTCGAGCAGGCTGTCCGGCGCCACGCCGTCCATCACCAGCTTCAGCTTCCACACCAGATTGTCGGCGTCCGGCACGCCGGAGTTGGCGCCGCGCGCGCCGAAGGGCGAGACCTGATGCGCGCTGTCGCCCGCGAAGAAGACCCGGCCCTTGCGGAAGTTCTCCAGCCGCCGGCACTGGAAGGTGTAGACGGACACCCACTCCAGCTCGAACTCCGTGTCCTCGCCCAGCATGGCCTTCAGGCGGGGGATGACGCGCTCGGGCTTCTTCTCCTCCTCCGGATCGGCGCCCCAGCCCAGTTGGAAGTCGATGCGCCACACGTTGTCGGCCTGCATGTGCAGCAGGGTGGACTGCTTCTGGTGGAAGGGCGGGTCGAACCAGAACCAGCGTTCCGCCGGGAAGTCGGCCTTCATCACCACATCGGCGATCAGGAAGCGGTCCTGGAACACCTCGCCCACGAACTCCAGGTCCAGCATCTTGCGGATCGAGGACTTGGCGCCGTCGCAGGCGATGACCCAGTCGGCCTCCAGCGCGTAGACGCCGTCCGGGGTTTCAACCTGCAACACCACATGGTCGTCCTGCTGCTTGACCGACAGCACGCGCGACTTCCAACGCAGATCGACCCGCTCCGTCTTCTTCGCGTCGTTGATCAGGTATTCTTCCAGATAATATTGCTGAAGGTTGATGAAGGCCGGGATCTTGTGGTCCGGTTCCGGCAGCAGGTCGAACTGGTAGACCTGGCTGTCGCCGTGGAAGACCTTGCCGATCTTCCAGATCACGCCCTTGTCGATCATCTTCTGGGCGGAACCCATCCGGTCCCACACCTCCAGCGCCCGCTTGGCGTAGCAGACCGCGCGGCTGCCGATGCTGACCGTATCGTCGTCGTCCAGCACGACCACCGGCACGCCCTTCTGGGCGAGGTCGATGGCGGCGGTCATGCCGACCGGCCCGGCCCCGACCACCACGACGGGGTGGCGCTTGACGGTCCCGGTGCGCTGTTCCTCCGACGGCGTGTAGGCGAATTTCGGGTAGCTGTAGGTCGAGTGCATGGTGCGTTTCCCCCGAAGTCTCTTTATTTGTTTCTGATGATACAGTTTCAAATGATACTTTTCAAACGGAAAGGCCCG
>JAEZID010000288.1 GCA_023416195.1 Pseudomonadota bacterium
TGAAGGTCAGGATGTAGAAGTAGCCGATGAAGCCGGTCGCGTAGAACACCGACTTGCGGGCTTCCTTGGCGTCCGACACCGTGAAGAAGCGCATCAGGATGTGCGGCAGGCCGGCGGTGCCGAACATCAGAGCCATGCCCAGCGAAATCGCCGATATCGGGTCGCTGATGAGGGCGCCCGGGGCCATGATGGCCGTGCCCTTGGTGTGGACCGAGACGGCCTTGGCGAACATCGCCTCGGGGTTGAAGCCGAACTTGGCCAGCACGGCGAAGGCCATGAAGGACGCGCCCGACAGCAGCAGAACCGCCTTGATGATCTGCACCCAGGTGGTGGCGAGCATGCCGCCGAAGGTCACGTAGGCGATCATCAGCACGCCGACGATCACGACCGCCCACAGGTAGTCCATGCCGAACAGCAGCTGGATCAGCTTGCCGGCGCCGACCATCTGGGCGATCAGGTAGAAGGTCACCGTGGCCAGCGAACCGCAGGCCGCCATCGTGCGGATCGGGGTCTGCTGGAAGCGGTAGGACGCGACGTCGGCGAAGGTGTACTTGCCGAGGTTGCGCAGGCGCTCCGCGATCAGGAACAGGATGATCGGCCAGCCGACCAGCCAGCCCACCGAGAAGATCAGGCCGTCGAAGCCCGACATGTACACCAGACCGGCGATACCCAGGAACGACGCGGCCGACATGTAGTCGCCGGCGATCGCGAGGCCGTTCTGGAAGCCGGTGATGCCACCGCCGGCGGCGTAGAAGTCCTTGGCCGACTTCGTGCGGCGGGCGGCCCAGAAGGTGATGCCCAGCGTCGCGAGCACGAAGATCATGAACATCACGATCGCTTCGATGTTCGTCGCCTGCTTCTGCACCGCGCCTTCGACGGCGGCGGCGTAGACGGAAGCCGGGACGAGCGCGCCGGCCGCGGCGGCGGCCGCGGAGAAACGGGTGACCAGCGAACGCATCACTTCGACTCCTCCATGATCTGGCGGTTCAGCTCATCGAACTCGCCATTCGCCCGCTGCACGTAGATGCCGGTCAGGATGAAGGCCGAGATGATGGTGAAGAGGCCGACGGGGATACCCCAGGTGATCACGCCGGAACCGATCGGGGTGCCGAGGAACCCCTTGCCGAACGCGACGAGCAGGATGAAGCCGAAGTAGATGACGAGCATGGCGACCGAGAGCGTCCACGCGAACGCGCTGCGCCTCTGCACAAGCTCCTGGAATTTGGGATTCGCGAGAATCCTCTGAGCGTTTTGGTTCATAGTGCGTCCCCTCGCGAGTGCCGAGCGATTTTTGAAGGGTCATATTAGACACTCTGGCCCCATGGTCTTTGTAACGTCCTGTCGCGTCAACATCTTTGATGGGGACCGGGCGCTAAAAAGCGGCTTGACGAAACTCGGGGGAGTTGTTCCGAAGCCGTATACAAACAGTGGGGCGCGCAGCAATCGCGCTGGGCTTTGGAAATTCCGTAACTCTTGCCCTTAGGAGTTCGTGCGCGGCAACCAAGGGATGCGATGAAACGTCACACCCTCTTCGTGCAGCTCCTCCACGTCGGAAGCGGAAGCTTCGCCGTAGATTCCGCGCGGATCCGTCTCGCCATAGTGGATCCGCCGCGCTTCCTCGGCGAAGCGGTCGCCGACATAGTCGCAGTTCTCCTCGACCGTGCGGCGCAGCTCGGTCAGGTGGCGCATCATCTCGGCGGCGACGCGCTGGCGCGCCTCGTCGGACAGCCCCAGGGCGTGACCGGCGGCCGGAGCGGGCGTCATGGCGTGGGTGGCGGGAGCCTCCTCCGGCGCCGGCTCGGCGGGAGCGGCGTCCATCTTGCCGAGCCCCTTGGAGATGCGCGGCGCCATGGGGGCCTTGCCGATCCGGGTGTCACCGCAGACCGGGCACGAGATGGAGTGCGCGGCGGCCTGAGCCTCGTAGGCCTCGCCGTTGCGGAACCAGGCCTCGAAGCGATGGTCGGCCGTGCATTTCAGAACGAAGAGGATCATGCCCCCGCTGAAGGCTCCAAACTGTTGAAGGACACTGCGCTTGCCGGTAATTCAGCACGACCGGCCGCCACCGTCAAACTCCATGCCTCTTTTCGGGAGCGCCCCCGTGACCAGCGATCTGCCGCACGCCGCCCTGAACGCGCCCTCGCCCTGGGTGGCGCGGTTCGCGCCCCTGGTGCCGTCGGGGGGACGGGTGCTCGACCTCGCCTGCGGGTCGGGGCGGCATCTGCGGCTGTTCCACGCCAAGGGGCATCCGGTGGTCGGGCTCGACCGCGACCTGCGCGGGGTGGCCGATCTTGCGACAACCGCCGGGGTGGAACTGGTCGAAGCCGACCTGGAAAACGGCGCGCCCGTGCCGGCTCTGGCATCCGGGCGGTTCGCCGCCATCGTCGTCACGAACTACCTGCACCGGCCTTTGTTCCCCGCCCTGATCGACGCGCTGGCGCCGGGCGGCGTGCTGATCTACGAAACCTTCGCGATGGGCAACGCGCGCTTCGGCCGTCCGGCCTCTCCGGCCTTCCTGCTGCGCAGCGGCGAACTGCTGGAGGTGGCGCGCGGACGCTTGCAGGTCGTCGCCTATGAACATGGCGAAGTCGCCTCGCCCAAGGCGGCGGTGGTTCAGCGGATCTGCGCGGTCAAGGATCTGGCGGCGGGCGAGGGCCTGGACGGCGATCCGGAACCCCGCCCGCTGCCGCGCTCATAACGTTCCTCAGAACCCTTCGCGGACGACCTCAAAGGCGCGATCGTGGGTCAGGGCGGGGACCATGCGGCGGGCTTCCTCGACGCGGGCCATGTCCAGGTCGGCGATGCAGAAGCCGACCTCCTCGCCGGCGTCCGCCAGCACCTCGCCCCAGGGCGCGACGATGAGGGAGTGCCCGTAGGTCTGCCGCCCCTCGTCGTGGGTGCCGACCTGCGCCGGGGCGATGACGAAGCAGCCCGTCTCGACGGCGCGGGCGCGCAGCAGCAGGTGCCAGTGGGCGCGCCCCGTGGGCACCGTGAAGGCCGCCGGCACGGTGATGATCGTCGCCCCCGCCTGGGCCAGCGCCCGGTGCAGATAGGCGAAGCGCACGTCGTAGCAGACGGTCATCCCCAGCCCGCCCCACGGCGTGTTGGCGACGACGGCGCGCTCGCCCGGACGGAAGGTCGCGGATTCGCGGTAGCTCTCGCCGTCCTTCAGGTCCACGTCGAACATGTGGATCTTGTCGTAATAGGCGGCGATGCGGCCCTGGTCGTCGAACAGATAGCTGCGGTTCGCCACCCGCTTCTCGTCCAGCAGGATGCCCAGCGTGCCGGCCAGCAGCCAGGCCCCCGTCTCCCGCGCCAGATCGGCGAAGAAGGGGATGCCCGGATGCTCGGATTCGGGCTTCACCCGCTCCATCACCTTGGCCCGGCCCTGGACGATCATGCTGACGTTCTCGGGCATGGCGATGAAGTCCGCCCCGGCGTCGCGCGCCCGGCGGACGAGGTCGCCCGCCGCCCGAAGGTTGGGGAGGATTTCCGTGCCCGCGTTCACCTGCACGCAGGCGGCCTTGAAGGTTGTGCTCATCCAGGGATTCCCAGCATGGGGTTCAGCTTGCCCGCGCGGTCCAGCGCGTGGATGTCATCGGACCCGCCGACCGGCGTGCCGTCAATGAAGATCTGCGGCACGGTGGTGCGCCCCTCGGCCCGCTGCACCATCTCGTCGCGGCGGCCGGGCTGCATGTAGAGGTCGATCTCCTCGTACGTCACGCCCTTGCTGTCCAAGAGCCGCTTGGCGCGGGAGCAGTAGGGGCAGAAAGGCGTGGTGTAGATGACGACGTCGGCCATGCGGGGCTCCTCGGCTGTCTGGAACGGTTATAAGATCAACGGCTGAACCGCGCCAACCGTTACATCCTCGCGACGCTCATGTCTTTACAACGCGGGCCAGGGTCAAGACGTCCACGCGCATGGCACCCGCGCGCAGAAGCACCCGCGCGCATTCCGCCAGCGTCGCCCCGGTGGTCAGCACGTCGTCCACCAGAACGACGCGCTTGCCCGCCACCCGGCCGGCAGCCCCGTTCTTCAGCTGGAACGCGCCCTTGACGTTGCGCC